>CAISVS010000117.1 GCA_903889015.1 uncultured bacterium
ATTATCTTGTGGAATTTGAAGTGCTTTTTCGACTTCGCAAGGCTCAAATTTTAATGAAAAGATATCGGCATTGTTGTTGGATAAAACCTTACCATAGCCAATTGACAAATTACCTTCCAACCACAGTCTTTGGTCTAGACTTGCCATTTTACCTGATTCAATGTTGGCATCGAATGTCAGTCCGCGACTGTTGTCGTCACGTTTGATATCGACAAACAACTTACCACGGTGATTGATAGTGATAACTGATTTGCTACTGTTAGGTGAGCGCAAGCCATTTTTCTTGTCATAACTGATGGTATCGGTGTCGTAATCGACAATTATCCAGCTGAGCAAACCTGTTTTTTGGTCCTCGGCAATGATATAAAACTCAGTTCGGGCACCCCAAAAAGCACTGGTATGGGCGCGAAAGCATCCAAAAATACAATAATATTTAGGCTCGTCATTTTCGAAAATTTTAGTTTTTATTAGTTCAAAATTATCTGGTAATAGCGCCTTAGCCTTGTCGATATCGGCAATTTCATAGCATAAAAAGCTGCTGTATGGTTCGACGACAAAGCCCATGTATGGTATTTTTTGAGATGAAGCGGTAATCAGCCGAGCTTGGATTGATTTTGGCAGTAGTCGGTTAAAAGATTGAATAAAATGTAAGGTTCCGACACTAATTGGATCGATTAATCGTTCGACACCTTTGGCAAAATTATTTTTATCCATATTTATTTGGTCCACCTATGCCGTATTATGTAATAGCCTAATTCTATCTTAATAAATAGTATTATGAAAGCCGGCACAAATCTAACTTGCTATAATAAGTTTATGGATAAACAACAATCACACCCAAATGTAATTCACCCTAGTAGTTTAATTAAACAAAAAGAAGGCAAAGTCAATCAATTTAACAATAGGTTTGCCGTTTGGATTGGTACGCATGTTGGTTCGATGTACTGCTTTTACTTGTTTAACGTTATTGCGCTATTGTCAGCCCAGGCGGCTTTTGAAACCCATAATTTAGTGCCAATTATTAACTGGGTTAGTTCAAACTGGATCCAATTAGTATTATTACCGGCAATTATGGTGGCACAAAATGTCGCCCAGGCAGCGACTGACGCCAAGGCAGAGGCTGACCACAGAACGTTAACCTATTTGGCGAATTTACAAGATCAACAAATGGAAGAATTAAAAAACCAGACCAAAATATTGGAGTATCTTCAAAAGGCCAACAAAACCTAATTTGACCGATAAGCGTATAATATAATCAGGATGAATGAGTTAACACCCGAAGAAAAACGAGTAATCGTCGACAAGGGGACGGAAGCTTCTTTTACTGGTGAATACGTTAATAATAAAGCGACAGGTGTTTATATTTGCCGTCGTTGCAACGCGCCTCTTTATGATTCTAGGGATAAATTTGAATCAGATTGCGGTTGGCCAAGCTTTGATGATGAAATTAAAGGCGCAACAATAAAAACTCTGGATGCAGATGGAATCCGGACGGAAATAACTTGTGCTAATTGTGGTGGTCATTTAGGCCATGTCTTTGTAGGTGAACATTTTACGGATAAAAATATTCGTTATTGTGTCAATTCAATATCGATGAAGTTTATCCCAGGGAGGTGATGTTTTGATAAAAAAAGTAGTCTTAGGAGGAGGGTGTTTTTGGGGGTTGCAAGATTTGATTCGTAAACAGCCCGGAG
Source organism: uncultured bacterium (assembly GCA_903889015.1). Classification (GTDB taxonomy): domain Bacteria; phylum Patescibacteriota; class Saccharimonadia; order Saccharimonadales; family Saccharimonadaceae; genus UBA1547. The sequence goes on from CAISVS010000117.1 coordinate 1,695, forward strand.
TAATTAAAACTCGTGTTGGCTACGCTGGCGGAACTATCGATAATCCAACCTATGAAAATCA
>CAISVS010000118.1 GCA_903889015.1 uncultured bacterium
AAAGTACCATCAGACAATCAGGTTTTGATTATCGACAAAGATATTTTCGTATTTAATCAAGGTAAGTTCGAGCGTATCTTTAATTATGATTATAAAAAACAAGCCCTAGCTGACAAAAAAGTCGAAGAAATTGAAAAGCACTTCCGATTAAGTTTTCCAGACGGTATGGACTTGCAATCACTTGTCCGCGAACGCAAAAAAACCGTCAATAAATTACAAAAAATCGAAGTTGGCGATATCAGCCAAGAACAGGTGATTGAATACGCTGATAATATGCAACTAGACATCATGACCGACGACGCCGGCGCAATTATCATTATGGACGGCAACGACCTGGATACATTCGTAAATCTGATTAACGAAGATTACATTACCAGCGAAATTACTGGACGACGATATGAAGTTAAATCCAAAAAACTCCTCGACGACCCCGAAGGCGAACCACCAAGAGGTTAGTTTTAAACGCAGAAATTGACTAACATGATACAAAATGTTATAATTAAATTATATTATCAAATCAATAAATATTGGTAGTGGACATTAATAAGTCAGAATGTTTCCATGCACGTTCCGTGCTAGAGTGGGGCGTAATTGGTAAGGTCATTTAACAAAAATAATAATGCTTTACATTGCTTATTGTAAGCAGTTTGAAGTACTACAAAAGTATGAGCAAAACCAAAAGGGCAGAGTTGGAACGTCTAATTTATTTCATGATGTTCCTAGTATTTTTTGTGCTTTCATTGGCGGCCTTTTTCGCTCAAACGTCAACTTCATTGCTTATCAACAGTGACGTTCATAAAGCCGGCTATAATGCGGTAATGATTCTTGGCAATTTTTTGCTAAGTTCTATCTATGCGTTTTTTGTTGGTTCTACTGTGGCAGCAGTGGTATTTTTAGCTGCTAAATATACTTTGATTCAGTTCAAGGTTATCAAGGATGAATAAATAGGGCCAGAATGGGCTATCGTTCCGACCTTTTCTAGCAAGGGTCGGGATGATAATTCCCAAATTAGACTTTATACTGTCGCTCGCACGTATGAACGTGCATTAGAAACAATCTGATTTATAATTAAAGGGCCAATATGGCCCTTTTTTTGATACAATGGGTACAGATGAAACAGGGGATGGCGCTTGAAGTTATGCTTTCGGGAGAAAGCGTTTTGCTGACTGGTCCGGCAGGGGCAGGCAAGACTTTTGTGTTGAACCAGTTTATTCGATTGGCCAAGGCCGAAGGTAAACATGTGTCAGTGACGGCTACGACTGGCTTGGCGGCGACACATCTGGGCGGTACGACTATTCACTCGTGGAGCGGAATTGGCATTAATGACGAATTACATGCTGGTTTTGCTGATAATATGTCCAAAACGCGCCGTGAAATTATTGAAAAAACTGATGTTTTGATTATCGACGAAATCAGCATGTTGCACGATTTTCGCCTGGATATGGTTGATCAGGTTTGTCGAATTGTACGTAAGCGTGACGAGCCATTTGGTGGTATTCAGGTAATTATGAGTGGTGACTTTTTTCAATTACCACCAATTAATCGAGGCGACAGTCGAGCAGGTGGTTTTGTCGTTAACAGTAATGTTTGGCAAGAATTAGACCCAACGATTTGTTATCTAAGTGAGCAATATCGTCAGGATGACGAAGAATTATTAGATATTTTGAATTCATTGCGTTCGGGTGAATTGCGTCGTCATCATGCCGAAAAATTATTGTCGCGGGTCGATGTA
>CAISVS010000119.1 GCA_903889015.1 uncultured bacterium
ATTTAATAATGGCAAAAAAGAACACCAAGCGTAAATTAGTCGGTCTAGTAAGCAGCCTCAGCGGCCACCGTACATACTACACCAGCAAAAATACTCAAAACACTTCAGACAAGTTCGTCTTGAAAAAGTTTGACCCAATTGCACGCGAACATGCAACTTACACTGAAACCAAGGGCAACCTAGGTCGCAACGAAGTTAAAGAACGCAAGGGATAGAGTTTGGCTATTAGCTATTGGAAGATGGCTATTGGCGAATAACAATACAAAATATAAAACTCCGGGTTATCCGGAGTTTTTTGATATTGCCATATTCCAACAGCTAACTGCTAACTTTATGCCAATAGCCATATTCCATATTCTATATTCCAATAGCCAATTACTTTGCTATCAGATCCAGCAAAGTCGCCACATACTCAGCATGCGTCCATGTCAGTGGGGCAGGCGAGATAATCTGATTCGTTACTGGGTCGAACTGCTCGCCCATCACACCAGTGCTTAATGCATGACTTTTGGCCCAATCTAAAATCTTTAATGCCTGATCGGTTTTACCTGAATCAATATAATACTGAGCCAGCCAAAATGACGTGATAAACCATAAATTGCCAGTAATACCAGGACTAACTCGACGATATTCATCGTTTTCGTACCTTGGTAAACCAATTGCACCTGTATCTATTCCAAACAAATGCTCAACTGTTTCAACTGAAGCTTTCATTTGTGGGCTTTTTGCGTCAAATAATCCAAATATATACGCTCCAAACACACTTGAACAGTCCACAATACCGTCTTTGATAATTTGTCCGTCCCTAACAGTTAATCCGCGATAAAATACATCTCGTTCTTCATTATACAAATGCTTGTGAGCAGCTGCTTGGATATCATTAGCAGCCAAACGCCATTTTACTGCGTTATCTTGATCTTTGGCGGCAGTTGCCAAATCAGATGCTGCAATTAATGCGGCATAGGTTACAGCCGTCGTATAAGTACTAGTCAAAAATGTTTGTTCCCACAAATCATAACTAGGTTTTGGCAATCCAGTTAACTCATCGACATATTCGGTCATAAAGTTTGCCATCGGTACAATCATGCTGTGATAGAATTCTTTTAATAAACTCAGGTCTGGATGTAGTTGATAGTATTGAGCAAACATAAATACAGGCAAGGCTGTCTCGTCCTCTTGAATCGGTGGAGCAATCAAACCGTCTTCATGGACGTATGAATGCCAACTGCTGCCAAGTGCACCATCAGCGCGATATTTATGCATCATATATCCATCAGGATGCATACCGTGTTTTGTAAACTGGAAAAATCGATATGCTTCCTCTTTATATCCCATACGAATCAATGGCCAAATAGCAAATGCGCCGTCACGCGGCCAACAGTAGGCATAGGCATCACGCGAATAATTCAGCATTGACGTGTCTGTGCTGGCAATTACAGCCCCACGAATATCAATCTGTGATTTAACAATCATCATACTTTGTAAAAATGACTCACGATAATCTATTGGAATTTTATCAATCACGCCATATGTCGGGGCCAACCAGCGATTCCACCAATCAGCTGTCTTTTGCAAATTAGTTAATGCACTGTCTTCTTGAATAGTTTTATGAATATTTAATGCTTCACGCGTTGTTGTGCCAGCCGCAATCCAATAATGAACCCGTTCAGAACTATTAGCA
>CAISVS010000120.1 GCA_903889015.1 uncultured bacterium
TAATCAACCTTTGCCATCTTCCAATAGCCAAATTCCAATAGCTAACTTAAGGTGTTACAATAAATACAATGCAACCACTGTTAAAAAGACTTACGACATTGTTGACGCAAATTGATGCGGCTTATGAGCGTTTGGATATTGTTAAAAAACAAGAACAAATTGCGGTTTTAACCGAACAATTGGCACAACCAGAAGTTTGGAATAATCCAACCGATGCGCAGGTTAAAATCAAACAACAAACAACGTTATCAAACACGGTTGATCCTTGGGTGACTTTACGAACCCAAGTCGCTGATATTATTGAATTTATTGGACTGGGTGATGACAGTATGGTGCCAGAATTTGAACAACAGACATTGGCGCTGGAAAATGATTTTGCAAAGCTGCGCAAAGAATTGTTGTATCACGGTAAATTTGATGACCATAATGCTATTTTGCGTTTAAGTGCCGGTGTTGGTGGCACTGATGCCCAGGACTGGACTGAAATGTTGGAACGTATGTATTTGCGCTGGGCGGCAAAATCAAACATGAAGGCGACAATCATTGAGCGTTCAGCGGCCGAAGAAGCTGGCATTAAATCATCCGTTATTGAAATTATTGGCCACAATGCCTATGGACGACTACGAAGCGAACATGGTGTTCATCGTTTAGTCCGACTGAGTCCTTTTAATAGTGATAATTTACGCCAAACAAGCTTTGCGTTGGTTGAAGCTTTACCTCAAATTGATACGCCCGAAGAAGTTCAGATTGATGACAAAGATTTAAGAGTCGATGTATATCGGTCGGGAGGCAAAGGTGGCCAATCAGTCAATACAACCGACAGTGCTATTCGCGTTACTCATATTCCAACGGGTATCGTAGTGGCAATTCAAAACGAGCGTTCACAATTACAAAATCGCGAAACAGCTATGAAAATTTTGCGATCAAAATTAATTCAATTACAACTTGAACAACATACGGCTAGTATCGCTGATTTGCAGGCAGGTGAGTCAGCCAACTGGGGTTCACAAATCCGCAACTATGTTTTACATCCATACACCATGGTTAAAGATACGCGTACTAAACACGAAAATCAAAACGCCCAAGGTGTGTTGGACGGCGATATCGATGAATTTTCCGAATCTTATCTCGAGTCGCAACAATTAGTAGATGGTATGTAGTAGGTGGTAAATGGTATAAGTAGCAAGGTTACCGTAATTGTAATTCTACTATCTACTATTTACTATCTACCAACTACTAACCCCCTTATGTTATAATTAATCAAGCAATGATTCTAATTGATAGGGTAACAAAATCATACGGCAAAGACCTAAATCCAGCTGTTAATCAGGTGAGTTTGTTTATTGAACCACGCGAATTTGTGATTTTAGTTGGTACATCTGGAGCCGGCAAATCAACCCTGTTGAAGTTATTAACTCGTGAAGAAAAACCAACCAGTCGCAAGATTGTTGTTGGTGGAATTGATTATGATACCTTAAAAGATAGCCACATTCCAATGTTGCGTCGCAAGATTGGTGTTGTTTTTCAGGATTTTAAATTATTACCGCAACGAACGGTTTTTGAGAATATTGCTTTTGCCTTGGAAATTGCTGGTATGACCCGACGAGAAATTAAAAACACCGTACCAAAGGTGATTGAACTAGTCGGATTAACAGGTAAAGAAAAACAATTTCCAAACCAATTATCGGGTGGCGAACGCCAACGTGTGGCTATTGCTAGAGCAGTAGTCAGACAGCCTAAAATTCTGATTGCCGATGAACCAACCGGAAATTTGGACCCAAAACACAGTTGGGACATTATTCGGTTGCTTGAAAAGATTAACAAATACGGCACAACCGTACTGTTGACGACGCATAATGCCGATATTGTTAACAAATTGAAACGTCGTGTTATTACATTAGAGCATGGCAAAATTACTAGTGACCAGGCCGAGGGGAGTTACAGACAGTAATGATTGGTAAAAAGAAAAAATCAGATTCTAAATCGTTGGCTTCTCAAAAACGTAATCGTCGAAAATTATTATCATTTTTCCGTGTCATTCGATATGGAACCGACAGTTTTATTCGCAATTCATGGTTGTCGATAGCGGCTACGGCTGTGATGACAATTACACTATTGATTATTTTTACGGCTTTTGTATCTCAGAATATTTTGACTGACACGATTGGTAGTTTGCGTAGCAAAGTTAAAATGTCCATATATTTGCAAACTGATACAACCGATCAAGTCGGGTCTGATTTATCGGCCGAACTGAAAAAGTTATCATCGGTTCGTAACGTAACGTATGTTAGTTCCGAAAAGGCTTGGTCTCAGGATGCTATAAATCACAAAGATGATAACAGCTTTTTGGAGGCGCTTAGCGTCGCCACAAATAAATATCCTGCAACATTAAGTGTTGAAGTAAGTGATATTAGCAATACTTCAGAATTAGAGAATTTCGTTAATACTAATGACATGGTTAAAAAATATCTGAATCCCGATCATAAACCTTCATTTGCCGGTGACAGGCGTAGTACGATTGAATCAATCGGACGAGCTGTTGGCTTTGCTCAAAAAGTTGGTTTGGCGGCTGGTGCTATATTTATGTTTATATCGTCATTGATTATCTTTAACACAATTCGTATGGCAATTTTCAATCGCAAAGAAGAAATTCAAATGATGAAACTGATTGGGGCTGACAAATCATTTATTCGTGGGCCATTTTTGGTCGAATCAATAATCTATGGTTTTTTGGCGGCATTGGTGGCAACTGGATTGGGTATTTGGGCACTGCAAAGTGTATCAAAAACGCTAGCAAGTTATCAGATAACAGTCCAGCCAACATTAGATATGGCCACAATCTATGCATGGCCGCTGTTATTAGTTATGATTGCGATTGGTTCAGTTATTGGCATTATTTCATCACTTTTGGCGACCTATAGGTATCTAAAATAATGAAAATTGCAATTTCTAGACCAAAATTACACTCAGTTGCGACAAAATCTGTGCTGGTTGTAATGAGTTTAGTAATTGCTGTGGCCTCGCCAATACAGATGACGCAAACGGTAGCGGCTGATCAATTTGATGATAGGATAAATGCATTAATGCAGGATTTAAATAATTATAATGCCCAAGCAGCAATATTGGCCGCACAGGCAAGTACGTTGCAATCAGAAGTTGCTTCTTTGCAAAGTCAGGCAGCGGTTATCCAAGCTCAGGTTGATATCAGTCAGGCTGAATATGACAAATTAGTTGCTCAAATTGCTGAAACCGAGCAAAAAATCAATGATAACCAAGACGCTTTAGGCGCGACGATTGCCAATATGTATGTTGATGGCAATGTAACGCCAATTGAAATGCTAGCCAGCAGTAGCAGTATCAGTGATTATATGGACAAGCAAGAATACCAATCATCAATTCGAAACCAATTAACTGCAACAATCGCCACAATAAAAGATTTAAAAACTCAACTTGATAAAAAAAAGACAGATCAAGGCGCAGTTCTTGATAAACAAAAAGCTGAAAAGGCTAACCTAGTTGCTTTGCAAAATCAGCAACAAGATTTGTTAAATCAAACTCAAGGACAAGAGGCAACTTATCAACAGCTCGTTGCAAACAATAAGCAAAAGTTGACGGATGTTGCTGCTCAACAACAAGCGTATTACCAAAACCTCTTAAAATCTGGTGGTGGTGGTGCTGGTGTGGTTGGTAGTTTTCAGTACAATAATTGGAGTGGAAATCAAGGCTGTAGCGGTGGATATGTTTATTGTGGTGCACAAGACAGTTATTCTGACCCATGGGGACTTTACAATCGAGAGTGCGTAAGTTATGTAGCATGGGCGTTAGTAAATCGATTTAATAAATACGTCGGTAACTTTAGTGGTCAAGGAAATGCATATGAGTGGCCTGATAGCGCGGTTGCATATAGTGGTGCAACTCGAGTATATAATCCTCAGATAGGTGATGCGATTGTACTACCGATAATGGGTAATTTCTCGCCATTAGGACACTTAATGATTGTTGAATCTGTTAATGGTGATTGGATGCATGTTAGTCAATATAATTTCTATGGAACTGGTGAATACAGCACTATGGATATTAAAAATTCTGGTATTGTTATACTGCGTTTCCACGATAAATAAAATAAATTAAAAGCATAACTTGTATAGCGCAACAACCACATGTTGCGCTATAATTATATGTAATAGAAATGTGTGCCTAAGTAGGGGATATAATGAAGCGTATCAAAGCCAAAATCAAAGCTAAAATTACCAACCATATTGAAAAAAAACAGCAGACAATAAAAAAAGCTTTATTAACTCCGGCGGTTTTGTTTATCTCGATTGCATTTGCTTTGGCGCTTGGTTATGGGGCAGGTATATATCATTACCAAATTGAAGCTACTATCAGTCCTGTCTTTGGATCAAAAGCCTATGATGCATCAATTGATATGAGTTCACTCCAAGAAACATACAACAAGTTAGCGGCTAATTACGATGGCAAGCTTGATAAGACTGCATTGATTCAAGGTGCCAACAAAGGTATGGTAGCGGCGGCTGGTGATGCATACACGACCTATTTCAGCCCATCAGAAGCAGTTGACTTTAACAACAACCTAGAAGGAAATATTGGTGGCGGAATTGGCGCTGAAATTGGCTTAAAAAACGATAATATAACAGTTATACGACCACTCAAAGATAATCCTGCTATCAAGGCTGGGTTGTTGGCAGGTGATATTATCGTAAAAGTTAATGACGAGTCGACTACTGGTTGGACAGTTGATCAGGCAGTTGGTTTGATTCGCGGTGAAGCCGGTACAACTGTAAAATTA
>CAISVS010000121.1 GCA_903889015.1 uncultured bacterium
ACTAGTTGTTGTGCCAATCGAGTAACTTATTGGAATATTTAATTGTTGTAACACCCACATCATTAAGCCGGTTGTTGTTGTTTTGCCATGTGTACCAGCAATAGCAATTAGCTTTAGTTTTTTATCAGCAATAATGAAGGCCAACAGCTCGTCACGTTTAGCTACGCGAATTCCGAGTTGGCGTGCTAAAACTAATTCGGGATGATCAGATTTAAGGGCTGATGTATAAACAAACCAGTCGATTGGTTGTTGGTCGAAGCTTGCCTGTAAAAAAGTGCCATCTTGACCGATATTTACGCTAATTCCCTTTTTTTTAAGTTCTTTCGTAACTAATGATTCTTCTAAGTCAGAACCAACGACATTATAGCCTGCGTCATGTGCAATCTCGGCCAATGGTCCAATGCCAACGCCACCAATGCCAGAAAAATATATATTCATAGAATTTAGTATATCACTTCATCTTTGAGGTTATCTGTGTTGTAATAGAATAAGCATAATAATTTTTACACAAAAACACATATGATTAAGTCATTTTTATATAAAGTAATTGAGCGTCGTCATTTTTGGCGGTACGCTTCGTTTAATGAAATAGCTGAACTGTACGCATCGCGGACTATTCGGGTGATTGCCATGAATATCGTGTCTGGGTTTACATCGGTCTATTTATACGAGGCCGGATTTAGTCTGCAATTTATTATGTGGTTTTGGCTGTATTTTTATTTACTTAAAATACCTTGCACGTTTATTTCTGGTTATTTTGTGGCACGCTTTGGTCCAAAGCACGGTATATTAGTTAGTAATTTGTTGTACGTTCCATCTATGGCGGCGCTTGGTTTGATGCCACAATTTGGTATTATCAGCATAATCGCTTGGGGCATATTTATGGCTATGTCGGCTTCGATGTATCACATATCATACATGATTGATTTTTCGAAAGTTAAGAATATTGAACATGCTGGTAAAGAAATTGCCTTTATGAATATCTTGGAAAAAATCGCAATTGGCATTAGTCCGATTGTTGGTGGTGTGATTGCATATTGGTTTGGTTTGCAGATTGTAATTTGGGTGGCAGCTTTGTTGTTTGCTGTTTCGGCTTTGCCTTTGATTAAATTAATTGAACCAGTCAGAACTCATCAAACAATTGAGTACAGCGGTTATCCATGGCGTGAGACTTTACCAAGTATTTCTGCTCAAACGGGTGTTGGATTTGATTATGTAACGACCGGAATTGTTTGGAGTTTGTTTATCGTTATTGTCGTATTCCCTGGTGTTGGTTGGGATGTTTATATCAGGTTAGGTGTTTTGTCATCTGTGACTATCCTAGCGGCTGTGGCGGCGTCATATACCTATGGAAAGCTAATCGATAAAAGTAAAGGTGGTAGTTTACTAAATCTGAGCGTTTTGGCGAATGCTGTTGTTCATGCTTTTCGACCTTTTGTCAGTACGGCTCCGTCAATTGTCGGCATCAACATCGCTAATGAAGTAGCTACTATGGGTTATAATATGGCGTTTATGCGCGGTGTGTTTGATACTGCCGACTTATCGGGACATCGAATATTGTATTTATGTCTAAGTGATATTGTGGCGAATGTTGGGGCTGCAATTGCTTGTATTGTTTTGTTGGCCTGTACTATCATGTTGGGCGATATCGAGGGCTTAAGGGTATTCTTTTTCTTTGCAGCTGGCTTTGTACTGTTGATCGGTACGGCTCACTTCCGTATCTATCGTAAATAATCCCTCGTGGTATACTAGAATTAATAGTAAGGTGGGTTTATAGGTGGTAAATAAGAAGTTTACAAAACGAAGTATCAAGCAGCTACAACGTGTCAAAACGTGGCAGTTGATTGTTTTGTTTGTTTTGATGAGCTTTGTTTCGGCGACTTTTTTGCGCTTAAATAATATCGGCATGGTCGAACGACGGACGGCTGTAATTAATGCTGATGCGGCTGGGGATGATGGCATAACTCAAAGCAGGTTGTATGATTTACAACGCTATGTTTCGGCTCATATGGGGACTGATATGGGCAACGGTGTTTCATTGGTGGCGACTTATAATCGTGATTATCAAACACAACTAAATCAGGCTGCAAGTTATGCAAATGAGAACGGTAATATCTACAAAAAAGCCCAACAGGTTTGCGTGTCTCAGTTCAGTCATTATTCGCAGGCCTATGTGCAATGTACCACTGATGAGTTGGCAAAATATCCGTCAGGAAAGGACTTGGTAAATTCGATAAATTTGCCGTCTGCTCTGTATCGATATACATTCGTATCGCCACTTTGGTCGTCTGATTTTGCCGGTTGGTCATTGGTTGTTTGTGTAGTAATTTTAATAATGATTTTGCTTCGTTTTATAGGGGTTGTTATCTTACGATTTTTACTAAGACAACACTACAAGAGTATATAACCGTTGACACCGAGGGCGCAGCAATGTACTCTAGCTTTTGGATAGTATTAACAGGAGGTATAAGAATTTTATGGCTTACAAGCACACAAACTCGAAAGGTATCACTTATTACTTGCACAGCACAGAAGTAACACTTCGTGGTGGCAAACAACAAACTATCTACTTTTTCGCAAAAGTAGAAAAGAATGCAAAAGGTCAACCAGTTGACTTGCCTGCAGACCGAATCGTCAAAGAAAACCCACGCAATGGATTCTTGACTGTTTCAAAGAAAAAATAGTTATTTAGTACTTGCAACATAAGCACGTTTGGTAGTATAGTAAAACCAAACAAACAGGTGCCAAAAATGTCCCTACGGGGACATTTTTGTTTGGCCTAAAAACTATGTAATATTTGAAGTTTGGTCCTCATTAACACAGATTGACAAGTAATACAAATATGCTATAATACAATCATTATGGAAGCGCCAAAACCAGATTTGAAATTTGCTGGACTTACAGAGTCAGATTTTGAAAAATATGCAGAAAAAAATTTTCACGGTGTGTATTTAGAGGCCTATAGAAGTTTAGGCATCACTCCAGAGGACTTAGAGCAATCGAATCAAGCAGTCACTACTTCTGGCACAGAAAAAGACACAAACCTCTCTGATTTAAGTGACGAACGGGCTGAATTGGATTTGACGGAACAAAAGAAGCAATTAGAGGTGGCATTTAACGCTGCAAAAAAGGCGTATACTGTTCATTTAGAAATTAACAGGGCTGAACTTAATTATTCAAAGCCAGACGGAAGTGTATATCGAAATAGTGATATAAAAAAGCTTAAAGCTGACGAGAAGTTATTTAGGAATGAATCAAAGGAAGCGTTGTATGCAATTATCGATAGCAAATTGCTGGAGTCGATTGGGCTAAATCGTAATTCTCAAATGAAATTAGCTGATGACTTGAATCGTATTGCGTATAGTTTTTATGTTTCTGTAAATGGTTTAGATAGCGATCAACGCTAAGACTCCAATGTTGGTATTTTAACGGTAATATAAAACTAGCATTACTGTTATAATAAATTTGTGAAATATCTTTACAGGTTTTTATTGATAGTCTTATTATTCGCTGTTGGTGTTTTTGGATATAGCTTTTATCAAAAAAACCAGCTGGTTGAAATTAAGAATGTATCATCGGCGACGTTGGCAGATCCGGTTCAAACGCCTTTTAGCGGTTCGTATTCGATTAGTTTCAATAATATTGGCGACGATTATTCGTATAATTACGCTATCAAACCGTTGGATGATTACAAGATTACCGGTGTCGTCGTTAGTAAAATCGATCATAATCCGGCAGATAGTGATTACGAAAAGCCAATTCGCTATGATTTGTGTATTGTATGGGGTAAAAATGTTTCAGAAAAAACATATCTTTCACCAGATATTAGTATCTCTCAAAGTGGAAGGTACTGTAATTACAGGTATTCTAACAACGCTACATTTTATCCTGATCAAATTTCGAATAATCATATAATTACCAAAAATAGTACGATTCTTGATACGTTGCAGGCAATTAATGTTGGAGACGAGATTTCTATTTCTGGTAAGTTAGTCGATATGACAATTAGCGGCAATGACGCTTCAGCCAATCAGATAAAAATTCCGTGGGTATCAAGTACAAAACGTGACGATACTGGCAACGGTGCCTGTGAGTCAATTTATGCTGAGTCGATTACCATTTTGAACCCAGTTCATCGTCAAGATGTGACCATGAATTTATACTCGGAGTATATAGCGATAGGGATACTCACACTATTTGTCTTAAGGGCAATAATCTTTGTATTGTTTGCGAAACAAAAAAACACTAACAGACTTTAGTGAATGCAGCAGTATTTTTATGTGAGTGTATTGACAATACTTAGATATCTAAGTAATATTTAATTATGAATCCATCCGAGACTTTAAGTTACAAATTACATGCCGTTGTGTATTCGATTGATGAATTGTCTAATCGTATCTTTCGTGACAATAGCGATGTCTGTTTTCCTCAATTTTTAATAATTCTTTGTGCTTATCAAAATCCTGGCCATACGCAAAAATTTGCTGCTAAATGGCTGCAATTAACTGAGGCGACAGTTAGCTATATGGTTAAAGTGGTCCATAAAAAAGGTTATATTGAGGTTAAGCTGGACGAAGATGATTTAAGGACTCGAAATATATATGTTACTGACAGCGGCAAGGAATTGATTGAGCATATTTATCCGATACTGGAAGAATCTTTGGGTGGTTTATTTAGCGATATAGACCCCAAAGCTATGGCTGACTTTATGCACGGTTTGGATTTGGTTTATAAAAATTTAAATAACAAAATGGAGGAATACAAATGCATTTAGTATTAGGCGGATCAGGCGGTGTTGGTCAGGGCGTGGTCAAAGAATTAATCACCAGAGGTTTACCGGTCAAGGCTGTTGAGCGGTCCAAAGACGTTAAGGGTGTTGAAACTATCAAGGCCGACCTGCTGGACGCTGGGCAGGCTAAACAGGCGATTGCTGGTGCCGAGTTTGTTTATCTATGTATTGGACTTCCCTATTTTGGCGCCTACTGGACAGAAAATTGGCCAAAAGTAATGACCAATGTAGTTGAGGCTTGTGCGGCAACCAATGCTAAACTGATATTTTTGGACAACATTTACATGTACGGTCCAGCACCATTGCCAGTGCCGTTTGATGAAAATACGTCTAAACAACCAGCTTCAGTTAAAGGGCAGGCACGTAAGGTGACCGAGCAGATATTGTTAGATGCTATGGCGGCAGGCAAGTTAAAAGCGGTAATTGGACGTTCGGCTGACTTTTATGGTCCAGCAGCTGTTAATACTTTGTTTTACTCGACATTCTTGACCAGGATGGCAGCAGGCAAAGCGCCACAATGGTTAGGATCGGTAACAGCTAGACATACTTATTCGTATACGCTGGATAATGGGCGAGCCTTGGTTGAATTAGCGCTGGATGACAGCTGTTATGGCCAGACTTGGCATTTGCCAGTTGGTCAACCAATTGACGTTGCGCAAGTTTTGGAAATGTTTAACAAAGAATTTAATGCGCAGTATAAATTGTCAGTATTGCCAAAATTTATGATTAATTTTTTGTCGTTATTTATGAGTCAACTAAAGGAATTAAAAGAGATGGCTTATCAATTTAATGATGAGTACGTTATGTCGGATGTTAAATTTCGTCAGCATTTCCCTGCTTTTCAAGTTACGTCATACCAGCAGGGTATAAAAGAAATGGTTGCAGCATATAAGGAATCAGTAATCAAATAATTGTTAGTAAAAAGTGTAGATAAAATAGGCTTCAAATTGGGGCCTATTTTAAATATATAATTTTAGGCAGATGATATTTGTATGTTAAGATAAAGCTTATGAAAGAAAAAGTATTACAAGGTTCATGGATAATTGACGCACCCGTAGAAGATGTTTATCGAATTATTTCAGATTTCGAGAGGGCACCTGAGTATTTTCCGATAGTCGCCAAGGGGATGAGGGTTGTCAGCAAGGAAGGTAATAATTTAATTATAGAGGCGACTACAAATACTTTTGGGATTAACTTTAAAGTTGGTATGACGACGACATTAATGCCTAATGTTAGCTTTAAGTCGATTAACGTATCAAAACTTGCGATTGAAGATGAGCAATTCCTGTTAGAGCCAGTTGCCGAAGGCACGCG
>CAISVS010000122.1 GCA_903889015.1 uncultured bacterium
CAACATTAATCTGAATTTCCCCACTCTTAATTGTTACTATTAATACACTACCACGTTCGTAGTTTGATGACAAAATTCCGTCAGCAATTTGATGTTCTAATTCGTCTTGAATTGTTCGACGAAGCGGTCTAGCACCGAATTTTTCACTGTAACCCTTTTTTATAATAAACTTTTTGGCAGACGGTTTAATCACTAAATGAATACCTTTTGACACCAACCGTTTTTGCAGTTCATCAATTAAATTATCAAATATTTTACTAATTTGTTTGCGCGTTAATGCTCTAAAAGTAACAATCGAATCAAACCGATTAATTAATTCGGGGCGCATAATTCGAGCCAGTGCCGCTTCGGCTGCTTGGGCATTATCTTGATGAGTTTGATCGAGCTTTTTTTCGTCACTTTTCGTCGTGGCGTGAAATCCTAAACTTGATTCTTTAACCATAAAATCTGTGCCTAAATTACTGGTCAAGATAATAATTGTGTTACTAAAATTGACTTTACGGCCCTTTGCATCAGTTAATGTGCCGTCTTCTAAGATTTGTAGTAAAAGATTAAATACGTCTTTATGGGCTTTTTCAATTTCATCAAACAAGACTACACTATAAGGCTGACGGCGAATTTTGTCAGTCAATTGGCCACCGTCATCATAGCCAACATACCCAGCTGGCGCGCCGACTAGACGACTGGCGGTGTGCTTTTCGCCAAATTCACTCATGTCGATTTTTATTAACGCATTATCGCTACCAAAGACTTCGCGCGCCAAAACTTTAGCTAGTTCAGTTTTACCAACGCCAGTCGGACCCATGAATACAAATGAACCAATTGGACGATGGTTGTCAGCCACACCGCTGCGGCTGCGTCTGATGGCCCGCGATACCTTTGTGACCGCCTCTTGCTGACCAATGATATATTTCGATAAGTGTTTTTCAAGATTTCGCAATAATTTTGCTTCGGATTTTTGTAATCGTTTAACTGGTATACTGGTCATTGAAGCCACGGCCTGCGCAATGTCATCGCCAGTCAAAACAACTGGCGTTTTTTTATCAAACTCATCCCGCATTTCATTAATTTTGGCAGTAATCTGACTAATCCGTGTTTTATATAGCGCCGCTCGTTCGTAATCTTCGCCCAAAACCGATTCTTCCATTTTTTCATTCAAATTATTTAATTGCTTAGCAAAATCACGCAATCGACTGGGTTTTTGACCAGATTTAACTCGAACCAGCGCTGACGCTTCATCAATCACATCAATTGCCTTATCGGGCATAAAACGTTCACTGATATAACGGTCGGCCATATAAACGGCATCTTCAATCAACTCGTCAGTCATACTTACGCCGTGATGTTTTTCATATTTTGTCCGCAAACCCTTCAGTATTGCCGTCGTGTCTTTCAAACTAGGTTCGGGCACAATAATCGTTTGCAAACGACGCTCCAAAGCACTATCCTTTTCGATATACTTTCGATATTCTTCAGATGTCGTAGCACCAATTAAGCGAATTTCGCCTCGCGCCAAAGCAGGTTTTAAAATATTAGCCGCATCAATCGAACCTTCGGCCGAACCAGCGCCAACTAGCAAATGTATTTCATCAATAAATAGAATAATATTTTTTTGTTGCTGTAATTCGTTGATAACTTTTTTCAAACGCTCTTCAAATTCACCACGATATTTAGTACCAGCAATCATGCCAGCAAGGTCAAGTTGAATTAAGTGTTTATCCAACAAATGTTCAGGTACTTCTTCGTTAGCAATGCGCTGAGCCAGACCTTCAACAATCGCTGTTTTACCGACACCAGGTTCACCGATTAATACTGGATTATTTTTGGTTCGACGACTTAAAATTGTAATCGCCCGCTCTTCCTGAGCATCTCGACCAATAACAGGATCTAATTTTCCAGCTTTGGCAAGTGCCGTTAAATCAATCCCAAATGATACCAGACCTTTTTTTGTTTTTTGATTAGCTCGATTTTCGGAAAAGATTGGTTCAGTCACATGGCTGTCAACAAACTTGCTATGTTGGCGATCTAAGTACTCTTCCAGTTGAATTGTCAGCTCGGTCAAGTCAATATTCATATCGCGGAGCAAGACTGCAGCACGAGCATTACGTTGCGACAAAATACTATATAAAATATGTTCGGTGCCTAAAAAATCTTGATGAAATTCTTGCGCAATATCCCAACTCATTTTCAATGTCAATTTCGCAGTTTCACTTAGACCCTTAGCCTCGGGGCTAACAATAACTTTAAGTGGCGCCAGATTAAGCGCAACCCTTGCTCGTTCCAACGTTACACCAGAATCAGCCAATATTTTAGCGCCAACCGAAGACATCTGGGCGAGTATGCCCAGTAATAAATGCTCTGTCCCAACATATTGACTACCGTACCCTTGCGCAATCATATTTGCGTGATGCAGGCTAGTCCGCGCGTTGTCAGTCAGATGCGAAACAAATTCTGCAAAATCATCAGCCATACAATACTATTATACCTTATTGGCTATTGGAATATAGCTATTGGAATATAGCAAAATACAAAATATAGCTATTGGTAATTAGCCAATAGCCACATTCCAATAGCCAATAGCTATTTTCTACTCAGCTGATTTTTCGAGGGCATCTAGCAAGCTGTCTTCGATGTTTTTACGAAGCGCTGGGGCGACTGGTTTAGCAACAATAACTTGATTAATATCAATCTCGTAGCCAGTTAAGCGGCTAGCCAAACGAACGTTTTGTCCAGCACGACCGATAGCGATTGATTGTTGGTCTTCGTTTACAAATACTGTTACGCGTTTGCCATTTTCATCAATGTCAACCTTGGCGACTTCGGCTGGGCTGAGGGCGTTTTTGATAAATTGTTCATGATTTTCATCAAAAGCAATAATATCAATTTTTTCTTGGCTACCAATTTCATTCATGACGGCTTGAACGCGAGTTCCGTGACCACCGACAAATGTTCCAACTGGATCAATGCCAGGTACGGTACTGGCAACAGCGATTTTAGTACGGCGACCAGCTTCGCGAGCAATTGCTTTGATTTCGACAGCACCAGTTTCAAGTTCAGGAACTTCTTGGCGGAATAAGTAAGCGACGAATTCTTCATTACCGCGACTTAGAATCAATTGTGAACCGCGATTATCGCGTTCGATATCTTTGATATAAACTTTAATGCGGTTTCCGACGGTGTAATATTCACCTTGAATTTGTTCACTTTGAGGAATAATACCAGATGCTTTGCCAAGTTCAACTCGGATGACACGTGGTTCGACACGTTGAACAGTTCCGTTGACAACGGTGCCAATCTTGTCTTCGTATTCACCCAATACAACTTCACGTTCAGCTTCACGCAAACGTTGCAAAACAACTTGTTTAGCAGTCTGAGCAGCAACACGACCGAATGATGTAACGTCATGGCTTTCTTCGATAATATCACTAATGACGGCGTCTTTTTTGACTTTTTTAGCGTCTTTTAGGCTGATTTCGACAGCGTCTGACCCAACTTCTTCAACAACTTCACGAGCCACGAATACTTTGGCAGTACCATCGTTAATATTTAACTCGCTGCGAACTTCTTGATCACGTTCGCCATTGTCACGGCGCCATGCAGCCGCAATTGCCTGCTCGATAACAGACATAACTGTCTCTTCGGGCAAGTTCTTTTCCTCGGCAATAGTATGTACCGCTAGGACTAATTGTTTGATATTGATTTCTTCCATAATTTTCTCCTTATTTTCGATTTCGTATTAAAAAAGCCGACCTGCCGGCCGACGAAATGCAATGTACTAATCTCATTATACTCCAAATTCACGGACTTGGCAATAATTGGTTAGGACATTTAGTCAAAATTAGGGCGATTGCATCGTGTTCAGCACTGGTCATCCACAGTTTATATTTTTGCTTGACAGCAATCTGTCTGGCAACGTATTCACAGCGAAAAGATTTATTCGACGGCAACCAAGTTGCGGCGTCGCCATCGCTTTTTTCTAAATTCGCTGCTCCGTCAACCGCTAACAATTCCAGTGGGTCGTTTGCCAACACAATTCGTTGCGCCTGCGTCCATTGCTGCGCACCTTTTTGCCATGCATCAGATAATGCAACGACGTGGTCGATCTGAACCACACTACTGGTACTACTTCCCCTCTTAAACTCAATCGTTTTGCCAGTATATGGATCATTTAACGTCCCGCTGGTGACATTGCAGCTTTCATCAACCACGGCATCAATCAAATCACGATGTAAAATAATATTGCGTGTGTCACAACCATTTTTTACCAACCAATCAGCGCCAAACTGCTGGCGAGTGTAATCAGTTTTTGGCGTCCGACCTTTAATTTCTAATTTATTCAGTGCATCGACTGCCAGATTAAAATTTGTCACAATGACTTTTTTAGTAACAGCCGATTTTACTTGACCAGATGTACTGGAATTAATAATAAACGTCATCAATATCAATGATACAAAAACCATAATTGTTCGTCTGGTACGAAACGTAAGCGTCATAAGACTATTATGCACCAGATATATAATGCTACAATAGTCAGTATGCAAACTGTTATTCAACTTATATCTCAATTCGTGCCCGAAAATTATAAATTATCATTAAAACTTAATCGAATCGGCCGAACTTTCGATGGCACCGTTGTCATCAAAGGCAACTCTGTCACTGATGCCGGTACAATTACGCTACACAGCAAAGGATTAAATATCGAATCTGTAACTGTTGATGATAAAAATGCTGAATTTTCATTTGCTGACAATGACGCACTGATAATTACACAATCGGATATCAATACCGGCGAACATACTATATCGATTAAATTTAATGGCAAAATCACCGACGCCATGCATGGACTTTATCCTTGTTATTTTGAGCATGCTGGCGTTAAAAAAGAATTACTAGCAACTCAATTTGAAAGCCACCATGCTCGTGAAGTCTTTCCTTGTGTTGACGAACCAGCCGCCAAGGCAACTTTTGACGTCACACTAACGACCGAATCGGACATTATCGTACTAGGCAATATGCCAGTGAAGTCACAAACAAATGAAGGTAGCCAATTAATTACAACTTTTGAAACTACGCCTATCATGAGCAGCTATTTGTTGGCCTGGGTTGTCGGTGAACTTCACAAAAAAACTGCTAAAACAAAAAATGGTATCGAAGTTAATGTTTGGGCAACGCCAGCTCAGTCCAGCGACAGTCTTGATTTTGCATTAGATATCGCAACACGTTCTATCGATTTTTACGAAGAATATTTTGATACACCATACCCATTGCCAAAATCCGACCAAGTCGCCTTACCTGACTTTGAATCAGGCGCTATGGAAAACTGGGGTCTTGTAACTTATCGCGAAGCAGCCCTATTGGCCGACCCAAAAACAATTTCAATCAGCAGCAAACATTACATTGCAACCGTTATTGCTCATGAGTTAAGTCATCAGTGGTTTGGCAACTTAGTAACAATGAAGTGGTGGAATGATTTGTGGTTAAATGAAAGTTTTGCATCTTTGGTTGAGTATATTGCCGTTGATGCATTAGAGCCAAGTTGGAATGCCTGGGAAGACTTTGCTAGTTTTGAGAGTATGGCCGCCCTGCGCCGCGACAGTGTTGCTGGCGTTCAATCAGTCCAAACCGACGTCAATCATCCAGACGAAATCGGTACATTATTTGACGGTGCAATTGTTTACGCCAAAGGCGCCAGATTACTACAAATGTTGCAACATTACATCGGCGAGGATGCTTTTAGGTCAGGTCTTACCGAATATTTTAAAACCTATGCTTATAAAAACACCGAGGCTAATGATTTGTGGAATTCATTATCAAATGCCAGCGGTAAAGATATTGCGTCTTTTATGAACCGTTGGATATCTCAACCCGGATATCCAGTTTTGCACGTCAGTCGACAAAATAATCAAATATTGCTGTCCCAAGAACGCTTAACCAATGATCGTAGCGTTGTCTCTGATTCGTTATGGCCAATTCCACTATATTCCAACGATTCTGATTTACCTGATTTATTTGACACTAAATCAATTCAAATTGACAGCCTTAACTCAGATATTTTAAGATTTAATGTTAACAATTATGCTCACTTTATTACTCATTATTCAAATGAATTACTGCAACAAATTATCACTGAAGTTGCGGCTGGAAAAATATCAACTATCGATCGACTACAAATATTAAACGAACATGTGTTATTAGCCAACGCTGGAATTATTTCGAGTGCTGAGCTGATTTCGTTAATTGCTGCCTATAAAGACGAAACTACTGAAGCAGTCTGGAACATTATCAGCATGGCAATCGGTGAAATAAAAAAGTTTGTCGAAACCGATAAAGCCGCTGAAGAAAAACTTCATCAACTAGCAGGATCGCTATCATTAGCCCAATACGAACGCCTAGGCTGGACAATGAAACCGGGTGAATCCGAATCTGACAGCAAACTACGCAGTACAATAATCGGTTTGGCACTTTACAGCGAAAACAACGACGCTATCAATCAGGCAATCGAAATTTATAACTCAACAGACCTAAACAACCTTGACCCTGAACTTCGAGGTCAAATTATTGCGGTAGCCGTACGCCAAATCAAAGACCGCGATATTGTTAGTCCATTGATTGAAACCCTAAAAACAACCGATTCACCCGAAATTGAACATGATATTTGCGCTGGAGTTACGGCGACCAAAGATGAAAATATCGTTACTAGACTACTGAATAACCTAAAAGATTCATCGATAATACGCCATCAAGACACTTTCAGATGGATGATTTACTTGGTTCGCAACAAATACGGACGGACATTAACTTGGCAATGGATTCGCGACAACTGGGACTGGATTAAATCAACATTTGGTGGCGACAAAAGTTATAGCGATTACCCTCGCTATACTGCCACGGCATTATCAACTAACGCTCAACTTGACGAATACCGTGAATTCTTTATGCCGCTGCACGGCGACCCATCATTAACACGCACCATTGATATGGGAATTAATGAAATTACCAACCGCGTTAATATTATCGAGCGCGACGGTGAAGCAGTTCGTGCTGCCCTATTAAACCTCTAAAAAAGTCTCAACGATTGGTGGCTGGCCAGTTAGTGATATCGCCGACAAACGTAAATTTGTATCAGATATTTGATTCGACAATGCATAAAATTCAGCCGCAAACTTCATTTGATTTAGTTTTTTGGGCGTAATTACCGCTAGTCCTCCACCTTGGTCTGGTTTCTGGCGAAATTTAACTTCAGTAAAATATATTATTTGATTACGCGTCGATACAATATCGATTTCGCAATATTTCGTCTTCCAATTTCGATCCAATATTTCATGGCCATTTTTACGCAAATATTTCGCTGCCATATCTTCGGCACTGTCACCAATCTGTTTAGTCGTGATTTCGCTTGGTTCATCTGTTGATTTGTAAGTTTTACTGATACTTGGCGCATATTTTTTGAGTGGCGCAAATGATAATCTATGTAATGGCGTAACGCCTAGTTTATCAATTGCAGCGATATGCGCCGCCGTTCCATAACCAACGTGATTTTTAAACCCATAACCTGAATATATTTCGTCTTGTTGTTCCATATAATTATCCCGGGCAACTTTGGCAATAATTGATGCCGCCGAAACGCTAGGAACTAATAAGTCTGCCTTTTTCATAGTAGTAACGTACTTACCTTTGCCAGTTTCAGCCAAAAAATTTACAGTACCATCAATAACAATTTCACTGTACGGTACTTTGATTTGTTCAACCGCTATTCTGGTTGCCAGTTTTAAAGCCTGCGATAATCCAATCCGATCGATTTCATCGGCTGGCACCCAACCTAGTCCAAATCCAGCAGCTTTTTCTCTAATTTCAATATCCAGCACATCTCGGCGCTTTTTTGATAACTTTTTACTATCAGTCAGCCCATCAATAGTCGCGCCACCCAAAACAACCGCCCCAACCACCAACGGTCCCGCCCAAGGCCCACGCCCAACTTCATCAATACCCAATATCATATTTATATAATACCACCCTACAAGTTGAATTTTTTGCTCGGCCGAGCAAAAAATGTATTATAATTAAGTTATGGTTAAGTTTGAAGACAGTAAACACCCGATTATGAGCTGTGTGCTACTAGCGTTATTACCATACACAAAACAAAATACACTTCTTGTACTTAACCCAAATCAATTCTTTAACGAATTAGAGAAAACTTCAAGTTTTTCTACTAGCAGTATAAAACAAACTTACTATCGAATGAGGCGTGAAAAAATAATAACAATAAATAATAGGTCTATCTCGTTTTCTTTAAAAGCTCGTCAAATTGTACAGCCATTTACTGCTGAAAAGATACCAAATAATGCTCAATTAATGGTAATTTTTGACATACCAGAAGATTACGCTAAGATACGATGCAGATTTAGATATTTGCTACGCCAACTGAAGTTCACACAAATTCAACAAAGTGTTTGGTCTACCAATATGGACTATCGAGCAATAATATTTGAATCAATAGCCGAGCTTAATATTTCTAACTACGTACAACTATACGAAGCTTCAAGAATAAAATAATGTTTAACATTTTGCTCGGCCGAGCAAAATGTTAAACAAATATATCTTATCAAAGAAAAACCTCGCCTAATTGGCGAGGTTTTATCTAAATCGATATCAAAATTAGGCTTCAGCGTGGCGGGCTTCGACTTCGGCTTGTTTAGCCAATAGTTCAGCTTCGGCAGCGGCTTTTTCAGCCTCTTTTGCTTCGTGAGCAGCCAATGCGACTTCTTTCAAACGAGCTTCTTCAGCTTCGGCAGCAGCATCGTGAATGTCGTTAACACTTTCACGGTCAAAGTTAACGCTTTTGAGGCGTGTGCTTTTACCACTTCGGTTACGTAGGAAACTAAGGAAATTACGGCGAACCTTTGAACGACGTACAACTTCAATTTTTTCAACTAGTGGGCTGTGAATTAAGAAACTCTTTTCAACACCAACACCACTGGCAACTTTACGAACAGTAATTCGTGAAGTGTGTGACGCACGACGATCGGTGCGAATTACAACGCCTTCAAAAATCTGGATACGCTCTTTGGTACCTTCTTTAATTTTTTGGTGGACACGAACAGTGTCGCCACTTCGGACTTCAACTACGCTCA
>CAISVS010000123.1 GCA_903889015.1 uncultured bacterium
CCATTTGGTCGCTTTTTAGATTGCGCAGGCAGGATTTGAACCTGCGATATTTTTGCGCAGCAAAAACCGCAGAGTTCGGCGTAGCGAATGAAGCAAAAAAGTGTTTACATTTTTTATCATATTAGCTAATCATTTTCGGTGCTATTATATTATTTAGGAGGATTAAAATATGAAAAAATCATGCGAATGTAAAAGTTGTGACAACGAATGTTGTAGTCGTGGTAAAAATCGTAATGTTGAAGGTTGTGGCGGGCTGTACGGCCTAGGTTTTCTTGGCGCTGCATTCTTTTTTATTGGACATGCAACCTCATTTTGGATGGGAGTTGTAGGCTTTTTTCAAGCGCTGGTTTGGCCGGCATTTTTGGTCTATGAACTTTTCAAATTTTTAATCAAATAGGTTAATATTTATCGTATCAATACTGTCAAAACACCTATGTAATCACCAGTGACATTACATTCGACTGTTAAATATGACTTTTTGTCGCCTACTACGTAGTCGCTATATTCGACTTGAGATCTGTCATCCTCGGTGTCATAAGTAGCACTACCTTTAGTAGTTGGGTCCATGCCGATGGCGCTTAATGATTTATCAACCCATGGTAAGACATTATTTATACCAGCGTCACAAGTGCCGAAATCTTTTTCTTGAATTTCGATATAATCTGCGACTTGGTCGGTTTTAGTGGCATTAATCGCAATGTAATAATGGTCATTTTCGCATTTGATAACTTGTGATGCATAAGTTGGGTGAATCTGGCTGACGCCGCCGTATTTTGCAACTAGTGTCGACAAAGCATAACCCAAAAAGTCAGACATTAGGACTTTATTTGGGATTGTACAATCGGCTGCTCCGGTATAGGCGACACCTTTAACGTCAACACTTATTTTTTTAACGGAAGTTGATGATGAATTGGAGGAGTTTGTAGATTTACTAGTATCATCCTTCTTTGATCCAGATAATATAACGATGGTAATTATCAACCCAATAACGACCAAAACACCAAGGCCGATGTAAATATATATTAATGATTTCTTTTTTTCGTTAGGTTTTGACTTAATTGAATCTGTCATGATATAAAAATAATAGCATAAATTTAGGTGGATTATAAACAAAAACTGATGAATGCGCTGTTGACGTAGGCTATTTATTGTTATGAATTTATCATGTAAAATAAACGAATGAATAAAAATAAAGTTGTATTGTCAGTTGTAGGCTCGGTTGCTTTGATTTCGTCAATATTAGGTTGGATAAATTATGTTAACGGAGTTGCAGTCTTCTCGGTTATTACTTGGCCAATAATTTGGTTGGGGTTGTTTGTATGGGGTGACGCAATGATTTTGGGCGCTTTTTTGTTTATCGCCAGCGTTGTGTTGTGGTTCAAGAATAATCACGTTTTGACTGGTTTATTTTTTTCGACATATTTTACATTGCGATCGTTTATTGAAGCAATTTACAATCTGAACGCCCAATTTTCATCAGTTACGCGTCCATGGGAAGCCTATACTGTCGATCTAGCTAAACAGCTGAATTTCGCTCCTCAAGAGATTTTTGTCGTACCACAAATTATCTATACGGCGATTTGTGTAACATCATTTATTATTTTTATCGTGTATCTTAAACAATATATGTTGTCTTATATTGTTATCAAAAAGGTAGTTAATAGAAAATAACCACAAAATTATTATTCTGGTGATATGGGTATACTCAAATACGCTGGACAAATTCCAGCGTATTTAATTTGTGTTATTAAACCAAATTATCTTAACGTTTTGATTTAGGTTTTGATTTTAGTTTTGTTGTTTTGTGGGCTTTTCGTTCAGCCTTTGGTACAACCGGAG
>CAISVS010000124.1 GCA_903889015.1 uncultured bacterium
ATCATTATCTCACTAAGTATCTCGATTACTTTGTTTACAGATAAAAAATAACAAAAAATATTATGTTTTAAAAGCTCCCTTATCGGGAGCTTTTAATTTACTTGATTGCAATTAATTCAATATCAAATACCAAATCTGAATTTGGCGGAATATTTGCAGCGGCACGTTGTGATCCGTAGGCTAGGGCAGCCGGAATAATCAAACGACGCTTACCACCAATTTTCATACCTGGAACACCTTGAGTCCAACCACTAATAACCTGGTTCAGACCGAATGTAGCTGGCTGACCAAAATCCAGCGAACTTTGGAATATTGTGCCATCAGCAACCAATGCACCAGTGTAATGAGCTGTTATTGTAGCGTTAGGTTCGACGATTGCGCCCGTTCCTTCAACTAAATCAAGTATTTGTAATTGTGTGACCGGACCGTTGGGGTCAAATCCGATTAACTTCGTTCCTTCGAGTGGGGTATTTGGTGTATTCATATATCTATTTTGTCATAGATTAACCCCCTTGCAAAATAAAACCATAATCATCATAATAAACAGCGGATAAGCATAAAAAATAGGGGGCAATATCAGGCCAATCATTGTAACAGTTTTTTGGCATCGCCGTATCTGCGAGGTAGCTTTTTTGTTATCGTTCGCTATTATTGCGCTTTATTTTTGGACATCATATTCAGTCACGACTACTGTTGATAGGTCATTTATCGTCGGCATACCAGCACTTATTATCGCCAGTCTGACGGCAATTACATGTCTGGCCGCATATTTAATTATCCCCAAAAAACGTATATTTTTAATTGACACAATTATTTATCTGTTAATTATGGCTTTAACGATTGATATGATTATCACCACTGGTGGGGCATCATCACCGTTTATTGCTATGTGGATGCTGGTTGGTTTATTTGCCGCCATATTTAGCCTTTGGGGATTATTGCCAGTATTATTGGGCGCCAGCACATTTGCAGCTGTCCAATTTATTAATGGTAATTTCAAAACCGAAACTATAGTAATTACAGTATTCAGCACATTAGTACCAATGGCCGCTGGCGCTTTGATATGGCGCAGTAAATCCGAAAAAGACGAAATAAACAACGACAATAAGGCCTTTCGAAACCTTGCCAATGAACTTAGTGAAGTCGCCAATAAATCCGAAGCCGTTATTAACGCCATCGGTGATGGTGTTGTCGCTATCGACAATCAAGGTGTAATTCAGCTGATAAATCCAGCCGCTCAAATAATTATCGGCTGGGGCAAACAAGATGCGATGACTTTGAACTACAAGTCGGTTTTAAAGCTAGTCGACCAAAAAGATGAAGCACTCGATCCTGCCAGCGATCCAATTCAACAAGCTTTAAATGTCAATCAACAGATTCGAACTAATAATCTAACACTTATGACCAAAAGCGGTAAAAAAGTCATGATTTCATTGGTAGTATCACCAGTCAACGAACTTGGTTCAGGTGTTATTGCCGTCTTTCATGACGTCACCAAAGAAAAAGCCGAAGAACGCGAGCAGGCCGAATTTATTAGTACCGCCAGCCACGAAATGCGTACACCCGTGGCTTCAATTGAAGGCTACTTAGGATTAGCATTAAACCCACAGACTGCCAGTGTCGATAACCGCGCTAGGGACTTTATTTTAAAAGCTCACGGTTCAGCCCAACACCTAGGCAGCTTGTTTCAAGACCTTTTGGATGTGTCTAAAGCTGACGACGGCCGCATAGCCAACAACCCCAAAGTTGTCGACATTGTAAAATTTGTCCAAGAAATAACCGAAGGTCTAGAACAAAAAGCTATCGCCAAAGGCCTAAAACTAATATTCAAACCAGTACCTGAAGGTACTCGCGAAAAACATATCGCCCCAGTTTATTCAGTCAATCTGGATAATGACCATGTCCGCGAAATCGTCGATAATTTAATTGAAAATGCCATCAAATATACTCCGACCGGTGAAATTGTTGTTGATATAAATGGTGATGACGACCATGTTGTTATTAGCATCAAGGACAGTGGTATTGGTATACCCGTCGAAGATATGCCCCATCTTTTCCAAAAGTTTTATCGGGTTGATGACAAAAACACTCGTGAAATCGGCGGCACTGGGTTAGGACTATACTTATGTCGTCGTCTGGCTGAAATAATGGGTGGCCGAATTTGGGCTGAAAGCATTTACACCAGTGGCAGCACGTTTTATGTTGAATTACCAAGGATCAGCAGCAAAGATGCCGCCTTATTAGCCGAGCAAGAAGCCTTTAAAGCACAACAAGAAGCTAACCAATTAGCTCAAATGATTGCTAACCAAAAACAACAAGAAGCCTTTATCCAAAGTCAAACTGCCATCCAACAATCAGCGCCAATCGTAAATTATCCTGCAGCACCACAACCAATGCAGACAGTCGTCAGACCTCAAGGGATAAATTTAACACCACAACAAACAAACCCTGTTATGCAACAGATGGTACCAGCAGTGCCTAGACAAGTTATTAATCAACCAGTGCAAACACAGCCAGCTGTCAGACCTGCCACAACAGTCCCACGAGGACAATCATTAACACCTGAACAAATCACTGCTTATGTCGCCCGACAACGAGCCCTTGCGATGCAACAAGCCGCGCCACAACTGGCAGTCAGGCCGCAATCAGTCAACGTTCCAGCTAGGGTATTACGCTAATGACATCAATAAACATAAAGACTATGGTATTTTCAACCATAGTTATAGTACAATAAGGATAAATATGACTAAAATAATGCTAGTTGAAGATGATAAAAGCTTACGTGAGATATACGGCATACGTTTACTTGCCGAGGGTTACGAAATTAAATCAGCCGGCGACGGTGAAGAAGCCTTGGCTATGGCTATCAAAGAAAAGCCTGATTTGATTATCAGCGACGTTATGATGCCTAAAATTAGCGGCTTTGATATGCTGGACATTCTACGAGCCACCCCCGAGACCAAAGACGTCAAAGTAATCATGATGACTGCTCTTAGTAGTGAAGACCAACGAGCCCGCGGTGAATCGTTAGGCGCTAATCGCTATTTAGTTAAATCTCAGGTCGGCATCGAGGATGTCGTCCGCACTGTCCATGATGTCCTATCAGATGCTCCCAGCGCTACACCAGCGCAAGCTCAACCATCAGCTCCAGCTTTTGGTGCGCCAGCAGCATCATCAATTGTGACACCTCGTCCATTTGCGTTGCCACCACAACCTGCACCAGTGCCAGCTTATGCACCACAACCTATTCCAGCGCCAGCACCTGTGCCAGCGCCACAAGAGCCTACCTCATTCATGCCACAACCAACTGCGCCTTTTTCATCACCAGCTCCAGCATCACTTGGTGATAGCTTTATGAATCCAGTTAAACCCGTCGAGCCTATTCAACAACCAGTTGTCGAACCTGCACCAACCGAAGAACAATTTACTCCACAACATTTTAATTTGCCAGCTCAACCTCAATTTGATAATCCACAGCCAGAAGCAGAAGTGCCTCAACAACCTGCAGTCGAACCAACAATGCCATCAGTCGAAGATTACGCGCCTAAACCAACAGAGGCTGTCAATATTCCGGCATTCGAACCTACTGTGCCAACAGTTGAAACAATCGAGGCACCAACTGAGACTATAGCTGTCGAGCCTACCCCAACTGCATCGCCAGCCATCACACAACCAAGGGAAGTAATCGCGCCGCAACCAATTCCATCTGACATCCCAGATATGGCAGCATTAATGGCTCAAGAACTTAGCAATCACGAACACACACCTCAACAATAGCCACTCTTAATCTGTTATAATGAACCAAATGATAGAACAACCATCAATCACAGTGCGCCTAAATAAACATTTAGCCCTTATATTGGGTATTTCACGACGTGAAGCCGATAATCTAATTAGCAGGGGAAATGTTACAATTAACGGATCAATCGCCACGCTTGGCGCCAGATTTATTGAAGGTGACAAAATTGCCGTTGATGGTAAAATTATTGCCGCCAAAACCGATTACCAATACATAGCCCTTAATAAACCCGTCGATTACGTCTGTTCACGTCGCCAACAAGGCGATAGCCCAACTATTTATGAATTATTACCCGAATCATTGCATCACCTTAAAACCGTTGGTCGATTAGACCGCAACAGTAGTGG
>CAISVS010000125.1 GCA_903889015.1 uncultured bacterium
TTATACTGTGGCCATTCTCTAATTCGACCTTAAATTGAGTATTAGGCAGCGATTCCACTACCTTCCCTTGCAATTTAATTACTTCTTTTTGACTAGCCATAGATTACAATAACCGATTATACACCACTTTAAGGCTTGCGTAAAGAGTTAATATCAAGAAAATTAACGCTTGTATACAATTTCTGCGTTATTTATATAACCATTATATCGCAACCAGTATACGTGTCAACTTATTGGACATACAATTCAACATCAAAGCGTTCGGTCAAGTATGCAGCAGTGCCGCTGGTATCGCGTCCAACCCTTAAATTAGACTCGGTACCGCATGATCCATCAAATCCTGATCCAAACATTGTCACAGCTGTCCAGTTGCATGTTGTTGCCGTGCCAGTCCAAACACCATAACCCCCAGGGCCAGTCAGCATTATCTTGGTATTTAATTCAACCGCTGCCACATTTAAACCTGCTGTAGCCGTCTGAGTAGTGGCAAATGTAGCTTGTTGATAAATACTGTGGTCTGCGGCTTTGACTGCCCTGAATTTAGTGAATTGTATGCCTTTATCTAACATATTAAATGTTTTAGCCTTGGTATCGCCTAGATATAATATTCTTGTCCATCCGCCAGTGGTCATATCGCAATTCACTTGATATGCCGTAGTTGATGGTTTAATCCAATACATACCGTCACCAGTTGACTCATTAGCGTTTAGTATTGCCAAACATGATGTACGTGCGCAGTTGCCAATCGAAGGCGCTGAATCATTAGTTATTCGATAACTAGTACCATTAGTATTTTGCACGACTAAACAAAATGCTTGAGGATTAGCATTATTATCTACTTGATAATCAGTAAAATTATTACCAGCACTTGCAACTAGACCCTTACCGCCATTTACAAGATTCCACGCGCTAGGATAATTACTGCCAACAACTTGATCCATTTTTAATACTTTCGACGCGTTAGCTAGGTCGGATTGAATCGAAACGATTGTGGCACGTTGAGAAATACCAGTGTAACTGACGATAGTTATGGCGGCTAGAATACCAATGACGACAATGACAACTAACAACTCTACTATCGTAAAGCCGCGATTTGCTATCTTAAAATGCACACTACGCATTACTAATATAATATCATAGGGCTTATGGTTTTTGTTGATTTTGACTATATGCCGTATCGACTACGAGTGGTGTTAAAATTCTGCTGAACTTCCTGTGCCGTCAAGGTACGATCATAAATTATTAACGACCCAATTTTCATTTTTGTCATGTAATTACCAATGGCATTGTTTGGCGTCCCAATTGTTAAATCTGTATATGCATCACTATTTTCACTAGGCTTATATAATTTTGAGGATTGCAACTCACCATTTTTATATAGGTTAATTCCATTCCAGTCAGATGTAACAGTCCAATTTATCCATTTATTCAATTCAAAACCACTAATTGTTGACGACGCACTTTTAGTGCTGCCGGTGATACTGTAAAATGGACCGCCAGCTTGATAGCTTAATGTTATACCTGTGCTAGCAGATTGCGAACCGCTACTAACTATATAGAATGAATTACTAGATAACACATTTACCCACAATGAATATGACAGCTTGTAACTGTTTAATGCTGGGTCACTGATAAATGTGCCTTCGACATTTTTACTGGCATAGCCATCAATACCATCAAAGACCAATACTCCACCGTCCGAAGTATCGTATTTAATATTATTATGTAACGTTATGTCAAATTTGTTTGTGCTTAAATCGCTCCAAGTTGTGCCGACATTTGGATACGACAATTGATTGCCTGCATCCAAATATGCCGATGCTAAATAACCAGGACAAGATCCTATAGAAGGCGAACTACTGTTTGTCACTTTGTATTTTGTCGAGTTTTTAATTGCTGTTACACAAAAAGTTTGTAAAGTAGTTGAATTATTATATTCATATTGATATTCAGTATTTGAATTACTGATTACACCACTGCCATTTTTTACAGCCTCTAATGAAGTTGGATATTTGCCATTTGCAAGCTGCTCAGCCTTTAATTGACTAGAGATACGTATCAAGTCTGATTGTATAGTTGTTACAATGGCTTTTTTTGTTAGCCCAGTGTATACAACCATACCAATAACACCAACGATGCCAACAATCACAAGAATGATCAATATTTCAATAATCGAGAAACCATTACCTTTTGTTGTTTTTATCTTGCTGTTCATTACAAATATAATACCATGACGCTTATGTTAGTAATAGTAATTGTGCATATTTTGGCCGACCAGATAAAATATGTTTAATCTCTGTTAGTAAATAATGATTTTCTTGTCAGTATGTATACTATTAAACTTGCTGCTAATCCGACATACATCGGATCTATTCCAAACCAATATTGAGGCCAGCCTTCTATACTATTTATCCAACCTCCAATAAGCCAAACTATCGAAACAGTTAGTGCAGCTAACATACCAGACAGCACCATATTGTCATTCATTTTTTGTTTTGAAAATATCGCCAATAGAACTGGTACAAGAAGGGCCGATACGCCAAGCGTTCCTATTACGTATATTATTCCTATAACTGATTTAAATAATATAATAAATACCAGCGAAACAACTAAAGTTATTATTATACCAATTCGGCTAAGTTTTTTTAATCTAACTTTTGGATAAATAATTCCAAGCACATCCTTGCCCATTATTGTACCGCTAGTAAATAAAAACGAATCCATTGTCGACATAATTATAGCTAGTACGGATACACAAAAAATTCCTTTTATAGCGTGAGGTAAAACGTTGTCCGCTAATACAAAATATATGTTTGTTGGATCAGCATTCGGAAAGGCCGCTGTTGCATATAAACCTGTTATTAATGTTAACATGTCAAAAATAAACCAAAAAAGAATTGACCAAAGTATTCCGTTTCGTGCTATTTTATCTGAACCTGAAGCATAACATCGCTGAAAGAAATCAGGATCGACTAAAGTCCATAGGGCCATTAGTCCCCATGCGGCAATTGTTAAAATCGGTAGTTCACCAGTAAACGTCAGGTGCGTTGGTGGTAATTTATTAACAAAAAATGACACATCACCATAGTTAATAATTGTTCCAATTAATAATGCGCCGAAACCAAAATACATTAATACAAATTGTAAGCCGTCGACTCTAACGACAGATCTAAACCCACCGCTCCAAATATATATACCACTAATCAACGATCCTATCAAAATCGACAAAAACAGGCCAATCCCAAAAATCATGTCTATAACAACGCCTAATGACAAAATGTATGGCGCAGGAGACGCCATAATGTATGTCAAGATTGTTCCGACAAAAGCTGATTTTTTGCCACTTTTTTCCATCAAATGATCAGCAATGGTTATTTTTTGCGAATTTTTTACTTTTTTTGCCATCATCAGTGCAAATAATAAATATACTACATACCATAGCAATCCTTGCGTTACCCAGCCGACAATGCCATATCCAAAGATTAATTCACCTACTCCTAAAATAGCTCCGTACCAAGTTGTTACAAGTGACATTACCATGGCAGGCAGTGTCAATTTACGCCCAGCCAACAGATAATCTTCGTCTGACTTGCCGCGTTTCATAGACCATAATCCCAACGCTAAAATACCAAACATATAGACAACAATAAATGAGTAATCAATAAAAGCTAAGTTCATATTAAAGTCCTAACGATTTAATTATATTTAGGTATTGACCATTCGGCACTACGCCAATAAGTAATCCTGTATTGTACTTCACTTCAATCTGATTAGAAGTTGTCTCATTTGACGTGCTTATTATTGATCCCATGACAAGGTTAAGCCCAGTTGCAGTATATTTAAGTCCGCTTGTTAACTGTATATTAGTAGGTTCAATTGGAAACAACGAAACACGTGTCCCAACTGGTAATTTAGGCTTCCAATTATTAGGAACTACAAAAATTAGATCGTTATAATGAAAACAAATAATTGTTTTGTTACGAAATTTTGTTAAGATATGCAATACTTCAATTGTATGGTCAAACCGCGAGCCAGTAAAACCAATACATAAATATAGTGGCGCATCGAAGTAAATAAGAGCTTTTTCAAAATCAGTTGTATCCTGTTCGGCAACTTTAATTACTGTTGATGACTTGCTGTATTTGTTTGGATTAATAATCGAATCTAAATCGCCAATAACATAA
>CAISVS010000126.1 GCA_903889015.1 uncultured bacterium
GTACCATGACGTCAAAGATTTTGTCGGCCATATCAACGGCGTTAATTTTTTGGCGAATACTGTCAGCAACTTTTTCTTCGTATCCACTGTAGGTGTGGATTGCGTACCATTGTCGTGATGAATCGTAGCGGTTTTTTGACATAATTTCCTTCTTTTACCTGTCGTATGACGGGTTACTTTATAATTAATTTAAATAATTCACTAAAACCTGCATCCAAAAGAACAATCAATACAGCAAAAAAACCAGTAAATAGTAAAACTGCAGCTGTCATTCCCCAAGTTGCTTTGCGATCTGGCCAGCGGACTTGTCGTAATTCTGCCCATGATCCCTTAAAATAACCACCAATTTTAACCAAAAAACCAAACGGTTTTGCAATACTTTTCAGTACTTTATTGGTCTTTTTGGGAGTTGAAACTTTCTTGATTTTTTTACTCTTTTTAAACACCATTTCGCTCCTAATTAAAAAGCCTGCTGATGCAGACTGTCAAGTTTTAGTATATCTAATAAATTGTTTTTCGTCAACATGATAAATGAAATTTACTACTTAGCCTCGGGTAATGTAAAGCTGAAGGTTGAGCCGAAATTCAGTCGACTTGTTACATCTATCTTTGTTCCTAATTTGTGTGCTAATTTTGCTGCAACGTAAAGTCCCAGTCCAGTGCCGCCAGTTTCGCGAGTACGGTAATCTTCGCTGCGATAAAATTTATGGAATATTTTGGCTTGATCGGATTTGCTGATACCAATACCGGTATCTTTGATCGAAAAAAAAACTTCGCCAGCGGACTGTTTGATAATAATCTTAACGCCGCCCTTTTTGGTATATTTAATTGAATTTGTAATAAAATTCTGCAACATTTCTTCTAGGTATAATCGGCTGGCGTGGACCGATGTTAGTTTTGCCGATAAGTCCAGATCCAGATGTAAATCTTTAGCCTTGGCACTTTCAGAATATTTATCATGTAATTTGTGAGCTAATTCTTTGATGTCAATATCTTCGGCGCTGTCAGCTACTCCGCGTTCAGCCCGTGACAAGGCGCTGAGGTCATTTACCATATTAGCCAAAAAAATGATTTGGTCATGAGCGACATTGACAGCATCTTTCAGCATGTCATGGGTAATATCGGGGTGTTCCATCATAACTTGGACATTTGATATTGTGCCTTCGGCAATCGTAATTGGCGTGCGCAATTCATGACTGATGACGCTGATAAATTCATCACGTTCTTCTTCAAGACTTTTTGATTTTGTAACATCGCGCATGATTATTATGTAACCGTCATGGCTTTCAGATTTTTTTGTTCGGCTAAAACTGTTACGGATTGGTGAATATGTTAATTCCAAACGAATCTTCTCTCCATCATCAAATCCATAATACAAATCGTCACGTTTGATGACGGTTTTGACCACTTGCAATTCTTTGTATAGGCTAACTTCAGCGTTGTCTTTGTTTGTCAGGGATAGTATTTCATCAACATGATGTCCATTGAGACTGTCGTTGGTATCGAGTAAGTTCAAACTGGCAGCGTTATAAACGCGAATAATTCCAGCCGTGTCGACACTAAGTACGGCATCGGTCATATTATTAACAATTGTCATAACACGGTCTCGTTGTAATAATTCTTGGGCTTTGATTTGGTTTAGGGTTTCTTTTGTGACTTCTTGTGACCTAGTTACGCTCATGGTGACTATACTGATGATAAGTATGACAACTAGCGCAACTAAATCGTAGGCAGCAATTACTGCACTAATATTGTGCCAAAATAATATGTCGACTGCTACCAAAAAAATGAATGCGAATGTGCTTAGTTGTAGACCACGTTCAGAAAAAAAGACATACGATCCGATCATTAATAATAACCAAAAACCGGCAAATGGTGACGCAATGCCAGATACAAACAATAAGTATGATCCAGCAAGTAAATGATAAGTTATCAATCTTAAGGCTGCATCGATTCGGCTTTGAATAGGTATAAAAAATTGAAAAATACTAACAAGTAGCCACCAAAAACAAATCAAAAATAAACCAACGTTATCAATTGTGTGTTGTATGCGAATAATGTCAAACTGAATTAAAACACCGTACGTTATTAAAACAATCGGAATAAATAACCCAGAATATCTGATTACATTGGCTGTGCGTGGCGAGTAAATAGATCCACCCTTATACATCTTATGGTTATTATACATAAAATATTCGGTTTTAAATAGATGGATTTTGGAGTTTTAATGCGCGTCGGTGTAATTTGTAATTTGGGTCGCCGATAGCAACAAGTGACCAGAATATCGGCCCATGATTCATTTGTTTGGTGTGCGATAATTCGTGGATAATAACGTAATCGATTAGTTCGAATGGTAATTTCATTAAAGCAATATTTAAACTAATCGTGCCGTTGCTGCTGCAACTTCCCCATCGGCCGCTAGCATGCGAAAACCTTGCTTTGTCGTATTTATAGCCGTACTTTTCAGCTAAATACGCCAGACGTTTTGGCAGATAACTTTTAGCTTCAATCCGTAGCGCCGAAATTACTGCATCACGAATTTTGCGGTTAACAGCGGGATTATTTAATTCAAGGTGGTTTGGCAGGCTTACGATAATTTGCAGTCCATGTTTTGTAACACTAAGCGCTCGGTTGTCTGTGTCGCGGATAATTAATGTATGGCTTTTACCGATTTGCATGCCGTTTGTGTAGATATATTCTGGTTTGGACTGTGATAATATCTTTCGTAATTCAACTCTAGACGTCTTAAGTAAGTGTTTGACAAGCAAAGTTGGCGCATAAAGTGGCAATGAAGCCCGTAACGTTCCATCAGGCGCGACTCGGACACTAACATGAGTTGCCCGCGCACTGCGGCGGACGGTAATTTTGCCAAATTCGTCATCTTGAATAATAGGCATATAGACATTATAGCAAAAGTATGGCGATATAAACGTAAGTAACACTATTATTATAAATAAATATATAGTATGCTTAAATTAATAATCATAAGCGTGGTGGACAGCTGATAAAATGGACAAAGAAATTAAGCGATTACAAAAAGACGGTCGCAAAATTAATCGAAAAGTCGCCAAGACTGAACGTCACGCTGTAAACATCTTTTTACATATGATGCATCGTAAAAATTTTAGTCGTTTTGTACGATTATTGGGGCCGGGCGTTGTCACTGGTGCGGCCGACGATGATCCTTCGGGCATCGCAACTTATTCGCAAGCTGGTGCGGCCTATAATATGGGCTTTTTATGGATTTTTCCGATTATGTATCCAATGTTGCTGGCGGTTCAAGAGTCTTGTTCGCGTATTGGAGCTGTGACTGGCAAAGGTTTGGCTGCAGTTATTAAAGAAAATTACAGTAAAAAGCTGTTATTTATGTCAGTTATTTTAGTTGTAATTGCGAACACTATCAACATTGGAGCTGATTTGGGCGCGATGGCTGCTACAACTCAGCTGTTTATTAATGTTCCTTTTGGGATATTAGCAATATTTTTTGCTATCGTCATTACTTTGATGGTTGTGTTTTTTAGTTATAAAAAATACGCTAAAATTTTAAAATGGCTGGCAATCGCTTTGTTGGCATATCCAGTTACGGCGTTTTTGGTTGGTCAAGATTGGCCAGAGCTTATGCGAAACACTTTTTTGGTAATGCCGACAATAAATGCAGCAACAATATATATTTTAGTTGGTATTTTGGGCACGACAGTGTCGCCATATTGTTTTTTTTGGGATACGTCCGAGATTGTTGAAGAAGAAATTTCACATCATCGACTGTCAGCAACTGGTAAAAATCCCAAAATAAGTAAACAATTCTTGAAAAATATTCGTTTGGATAATTTTTTTGGTATGACGTTGGCATCCGTGTCGGCTTGGTTTATCGTCGTGGTCTGTGCCTCGGTTTTATTTAAACATGGCGTAACTGACATTAAAACGGCGGCAGATGCTGCTGCGGCACTCGAACCTTTGGTTCAGGGCTTTCCAAATGCCGGCTTGATTGCGAAATTAATATTTTCAATCGGAATTATTGGCATCGGTTTGCTGGCTATTCCAACTTTGGCTGGATCATCAGCTTATGCAATTAGCGAAACTTTGGGCTGGAAAGAGGGCCTGTATCGCAAATTTAGTAAAGCAATCGGTTTTTATGCAGTTATTATTGCTGCAACTTTTGTTGGTCTAATTATTAATTTTATTGGGATTGATCCAATTCAAGCGTTAATATTTACGGCTGTCTTTAATGGCATTGCCGCTGTGCCTTTGCTTTTCATGATTGCTAAAGTTGGCAATAACACGCGAATAATGGGTCAATACAAAAATGGAGTTGTTTCAAATATATTCGTGCGTATCGCTTTTGTTGTTATGACGGTTGCTGTTTTGATTTTGTTTTACTTTATGGCAACTGGACAATAATTCAATGTTTATTGATTACATTTTAATTCATAAATCATAATTATATATTGAATACAATGCCAATATATTGTATTGTGTATTTTAATGAAAGAAAAAACTAATAACGATTTTGATGTATTAATTGATATTGCTGAAATGAATAAAAAATACCTCAGTAATGAGATAGATATTGATGCTGTTGAGACTATCGAAATGGCATGGGATATAATAAAAATTATACAAAAAAACATTCCAGAGGTTATTGGTGGATTTGGATTAGGTTTTCCATTTCACTCTATTACTCAAGAAGGTAATTTAGTTGTAAATCCAGAATTTATTAGCTATTCTGATACATTTATCGATAAAGTAAAAAATGCAAAAGCGCTTGGCGGCTCTGCATGGAAGTGCTTTCAATGCCAAACGAATGAAAAATATCATCCAACTTTTTGTAAAGACTGTACGGAAACTGGCATAAAGCCGCGAGATGTAATGAAAGTATTACCAGACATAGATGCTGTTCTAATTGTAAACGATTTTTCTAATGAGTTGCTAGACGATATCCAGGCACTATCAATTCGGTATGGTTTTCATCAGTCAGATTTAAACTCAAAAGAAACTATAGATAGGGTCAATTATACTTTAAGCAATTTTGGAACGGTAAACGCTGGCTGTTTTCCAATTGACTTACATGTAGTGAGAAAAGATGATTTTATAATATCTATGTCTGAGCTAAGTAAAGGCAACCTCGACTTAACGTCAGATGTGTTTTCTTTACATTATGATTGGATACTGAATAATAGAATTGATTTTGCTTTTGATTTTATATTTAGCGGCACTTTTAATCCAGAGCTTTGTGATACTAATATTATGAGTTATGTCGATAAGGCAAAAAAAGGTATGGCAAAAATATATTCTGAAAATGATATATTAGATATTGTCATAGATAGAAGTGACCGAGCAAAAGTTCTGCTTCAACATGAGCCCACAAAAGATGTATTTATGAGCAAAATTAGAAGCTGGAAGGAATTATGATAGACCTACATACACATACGAACTGTTCGGATGGTGACTATACGCCAAGGCAATTGGTTAAAATTGCTGCGAATTATGGTGTAAATATATTGTCAATTACTGATCATGACACTATTAAGGCGTACGATTACAATATAATCTCAGATGCGTTGATGGTGGGTGTAAGGCTGATTCCGGGTGTTGAATTTTCAACTATTGATGAGATGTCTAATGAAAAGATTCATGTAGTCGGTTTAAATATTGATATAAATAACACATTACTAAGGAAGCTTTGTGATGAACTATTTGAATCGCGAAGACAGGCTGTCATGAAAACTGAGACAACATTGTTACATCTTGGGATTATTCTGCGAACGGATATGTTACTAAAATCCGGTGATATAATAACAAAATCACACATTGCCCAAGATGTAATTGGCAACCCAATAAATGCGCCCTTCTTTATAAAAAAATATAATAAAATTCCACTGCAAGGTACTTTTATTGAGGACTATTTAATTAAGGGAAAACCGGCATATATTGGCAATGACGATAAATTAACAACTAGCAGGGCTGTTCATGTAATCAAACAGTCTGGCGGCAAAGCAATTTGTGCTCATCCAAGTTTTAATGTCATGCGTGGTTTTGATTTGTCATTAATGCAGGATTTAATAATACGAAATAATTTTGATGGGCTTGAGGCTGTAAATATTCAGTATGATAAAAGTAACGGCGATAAAAAATACGACAAGGTAAATGAGTTTATTGAATTTGCTAATCACAATAACCTACTTATTAGTGGCGGGTCTGATTTTCATAGTCACAATAGTGAACTGTGGGGCAATCACTCCGAACTAGGCCTGGCGAATGAGGATTATGCAGTAACCGAATTTATGGTTGAAAAAATATTGCAATAGATGTAGATTGTTTTATTATTATTAATACTGTAAAGTGGAATTGAATATTACAGATGTTGAATGATTATGACACGCATTTAGTGTGAATAAATATTCCATTTGCGGTATTCCTTTCAATCCGCGATAACGCGGTCTTATCTAATCAAAACCATATATCATTATGGAAACTGTTACGACAAAAGCAGGCAGAGGTAAGCAAACAAAATGCAGCGTCAATCCAGCCGCAGGCATCAACTTTAATTGCAGTACTTGCAATAAAAAAGTTCGTGATGATTCATCCTGTGGAGAGTTGCAGTGCGTAAACGCTTGTTACGATGAGTTGCAAGCAAGGTGGAACGTTGTATTATCAGCGAACCATGCAGCATAATTGCTGCAATTGAATGTTTTAAAGGTAGGAGCACAACCGTGTTCCTACCCTTATTTATTTGAACATAAATCAGATCACTAAATCCATACGTCGAATCGCAGATATGCGATTCACGCTGTATCTGTCCGTTGTCGCCGCCATACGGGTGGGACAACGGAAGAGACAACGGAAACAGTTCTAACGTTTTGTGAACATTACGTCCACAATTTTTATTATTTGACGATTTGTGACTTTGTCTTTTTTGTTATGAATTTCACATAGAGTCATAAATACCGCAGTCTTCAGTCTGACACCATCCTCAGTTCTCGGGAATTTATTGTAATTATTTTCAAATTTTAATTTATGCACCTGTTTATCATAGGCGCCTAAATTAAGTTCTTTCATCCCCTTTTTCAAGAGAATAATTCCCTTTCTTATTCCTGATTTGTATATTGCTAATTCATTGGACGTCATACGATTTGTATTCTAATACAGACGAGCACTCAGGCTAGTCTGCACAGAATTGTTATTAAATTTAATTAATACATATGCCCTATTTCAGACGTATGTTTAGTGATTTGATTTATTAACGTTCATTTATGTATTATAAATTATATTAATAATAACATAAATTATGGATAAGTCAAAAGTAGTTAGTTTGATATGTAAGATTAGCTGTTATTATCATCTAGATTGACGTTTATAATCACGTCGCTTGGGCCGCTGTTTGCCATTGATTCAAAGTCAGAATAGACTGGTGATTGATTCATGTACGAACTGTTAAAAAACGCGTCATCACGCAGTTTACTGGAAACTGTTATGTGGATATATTCATTTTTGGCTGATTTGTAATGCAGGTATTGTGTAGAAGATTCTGGGTATGGGTTTTCATAAAACGTAAATCCAGCTGAAGCCAGCGCTTGTTTTAGCTCGGCTACGGTAGTATCAACGTTAGCGCCACGAATATATTCTTTCATTGAAGCGTGTGTACGACTTGTGTCATAACTATAGAATTTTTTTACACCAAAAATAGATTGTTTTTGGATTAGGTATTTTTGCTCGTCTAAATTGAGGCTGTTATAAATTGCGATAATTCTGTCTTTGCGAATATTATTATCGACTGTCGGTATCAAAAATAAGTAAGCGGTTGTTGCGATGAAAACTAAAAAAGTAATTATTAAAACAGCAGATAATACTTTTCGCTTTATTTTTATCGTAAAACCGATAGTACTTTTTGTCATGTTTTTAGTATAGCATAAGCTTAATGCCACAAATATATTAGCTAAATCAAATCATCAAACATATACGCGTTGAACCAAAAATATGGTTCACATAGAGTTCACTCGTCGCAGCGCCAAAAGGCGGCGACGAGTGTGACTCTGTTGGTATTTACGTCAATAAAATGCACAGAAATTTATAAACCTATATAGTATAATTAACAAAAGAGTGCAGTATTTTGTAATTTTAATTATATAAAAATGAAATACATTGATGCAGTAACTCTGGTTATTTTTGATTCAGAATACCAAGTTTTTCTGTTAAAAGAATTATCGGAAAATTTGGATTTAGGCAAAAATAAAGATGTGCTTGGGTTTCCAGCGACTGTTGTCGCACCCGACGAAGATGATAATCAGGCGATTGCTCGTTTGATTACCAAAGAAATTGGACAGCCGGTGCAAATGCATCCAATTCCAGTTGCTGAGCATATAATTCAGGTAAGTCAGCTAGTAATC
Source organism: uncultured bacterium (assembly GCA_903889015.1). GTDB lineage: Bacteria > Patescibacteriota > Saccharimonadia > Saccharimonadales > Saccharimonadaceae > UBA1547. The sequence goes on from CAISVS010000126.1 coordinate 8,385, forward strand.
GCAAGATTAGTAGTTTACATGGGTTATAGCGATAGCCTGTTTGGCGCTCGTCCAAGTGATCGGTATATTCAGCATTATGGCTGGATGTATCCGTATCATTTTTTGGAATTGCCGTCGGAAGAGACTCGAAAAGGAGCAAAGCAAGTCCTAAGGGCTTACCTTGCAATCAAATAACAAAGGCGCGCCGTGGTAACACCCATAGCGCGCCTAAAAAATATTCAATTATTTATTAGAATCTGAAATTAATAATGCTTTACTGATTGAATCAGTTGGCTCAACTTGCTTGACCATTAAGTTGGCGACGTTAGCGCGTGAAACAGTTGACGATAATTTTAAGTCAATGATTTCACCTGTTAGGTAGTCGCTTGTTAGTGGGCCGTTAGTTAAATTAACTGGACGGACGATAGTCCAATCAAGTTTACTATCACGAATCGCCTGCTCTTGTTTGATTTTGTCTTTAAACATGGTGCTCATCGGTGGCATGTTGAATGTAATGCGCCACATAGCTGGCAAGGCCTCTTTATTTTCCAGTAGTCCTGCCCCAGTCTCAACAATTAAGCGTTTAACGCCGTAATCTTGCATAGCATCAACAATATTTTTTGTGCCGATTGATAATA
>CAISVS010000127.1 GCA_903889015.1 uncultured bacterium
AATCAAAAGTGGATACGAAATCGTCGCCATTGCCGGTCCCAAAAAAGTCGTTCCCACCGAACTAGCCGTTTACCATTATTCGGTTCTTGAAAAAGCCCTAAGCGATATAAAAATCAACAATATTAACGCCATAATTCAGACGGACTTGTACGACTCATCCGAACGTAACCAAAAAATTCTTGGCGCCGCCCAAGCCCATCATATTAGCTACAGTTTTATACCTGGTGAAGCTGAATTTTATTCAGGCAAAAACACCATCGACGTCTTTTTAGGCTATCCGATGATATCAGTTCACCAAACACCACTGATTGGCTGGGGTGCTATTGCCAAGCGAATCTTTGATTTTATTGTCAGCTTAATCTTGGTTATTATTTTATCACCTGTACTACTGACGATATATTTAATCAAAAAAATCGTTGACCGCGGACCAGCATTTTATATCAGCAAGCGTCTTAGTCGTTTTTCAGAACCAATCAACCTGATTAAATTTCGCAGTATGAACCCTAAATATGGCAGCTGCGACGCCGCCGAGGACTTCCGTAAAATGGGACGCAACGACCTGGCGTTAGAATATGAAAAAAATCGTAAAGTCGACAATGACCCACGTATCACCAAGTTTGGAAAATTCTTACGCGCCACATCGCTAGACGAATTGCCACAAATATTTAACGTCCTTCGCGGTGACTTAAGTCTAGTTGGACCACGCCCAATCTTGCCTCAAGAAACTAAACTAGCCCATGGCCGCACTGCATTACTTCACAGCGTTAAATCTGGTGTTACTGGCATGTGGCAAGTTAGCGGCCGCAGCGCATTGTCATTCGACGAACGCATCGAATTAGAATTATTCTACGCCCAAAACTGGACTTTCTGGCTGGACGTTAAAATCTTATTTAAAACAGTCGGAGTTGTTCTTAGAAAAAAGGGAGCAAAATAAGATTATATGAAAAAAACAATTATAAACAAAAATATAACCTACTGTTTTATCGATAGCCAAAACCTTAACATGGGAATCCGTAGCCAGGGTTGGCGTCTGGATTATCGCAAATTTCGTCAATATCTTCAAAGTAAATACAACGTCAGCCAAGCTTATCTATTTATTGGGTATATCAGTGGTAACGAAGATCTGTATAAATCATTGCAAAAAGCTGGATTCATATTAATATTCAAACCAACTATGGAGCTACCTAGTGGCATAGTTAAAGGAAATGTCGATGCCGAACTAGTACTTCACGCGATGATCGAATATCAAAATTATGACAAAGCAATAATCGTCAGTGGTGATGGTGATTTTTACTGTCTTGTTGAATATCTAGAGAAACAGGATAAATTACTAAAAATAATGACGCCAAATCGCCATTTTTCAGGTCATTTGCGCAAGTATTTTCCATTTATTATTCGCATCGATAGGCTAAAAAACAGCCTAGAACTTGCAAAATCAATCAATAATAAGGCAAACAAAAAGACCAGGACTAGCGGTCGGTCGAAACCTTAGGCGTTTCTGGTCATCGTGATAATGTAACTATAACAAAATATATGATAAAAAGCAATATAGACATAGACCCCCACAATAGCAATCCAAGGATTGCTATTGTCCACGATTGGCTCACCAACAAAGGTGGCGCTGAAAATGTTGTCTTGGCACTTCACGACGCTTTTCCCGAGGCGCCGATTTACACTTCTACGTATACCCCCGAAACAATGCCAGCTTTCAAGAGTTTAGATGTTCGCACGACGTATTTGCAAAATCTACCTAAGCCACTACGCAAACTACACAAATTCTTTCCAATGCTACGCGTTAAAGCTTTTCAAAAACTAGACTTATCGGAATTTGACATTATTATCAGCAGCTCTAGCGCCGAATCAAAACAAGTTCAAAAAACTCGACCAGACCAAATTCACATCTGTTATTGCCACACGCCAATTCGATATTATTGGAGTCATTATGACGAATATCGGGCCGACCCTGGATTCGGTAAATTAAATTGGCTAGTCAGACTAGCTATGCCATTAATGATTCCGGCGCTTAAAAAATCAGATTACAACGCCGCCCAAAAAGTCGACGTCTTTATTGCCAACAGCAGCGAAGTCCAAAAACGCATCAAAAAATATTACGGCAAACCATCAACTGTCATTCACCCACCAGTTGATGTCGACCGATTCGAACCAGCACGAACACGCGGTGATTACTATGTCGCCCTAGGCCGCCAAGTACCGTATAAGCGCGTTGATTTGGCTGTAGCCGCAGCAACCAAGCTTGGCGTCAAACTACGTGTCTATGGCAACGGCAGCGAACACCAACGTTTGGTCGAAATGGCCGGACCAACTGTACAATTTTTCGCCGACAGATTTGGTGATGCATCTGATAATGCCGTCACGGCGGCATTAAATAGTGCTAAGGGCTACATTTTTCCAGCTGATGAAGACTTTGGCATAGTTCAAGTCGAAGCATTGGCGGCTGGCGCGCCAGTAATTGCTTTTGGTCGTGGCGGCACACTCGATATCGTTCAAGATGGCGAAAGTGGTATATTGTTCGACAAACAATCAGTTGACTCAGTTATTGATGCTATTAAACGCGCCGAAAAAATCGCATTTTTGCCAGGTACATTACGCCGCAAAGCTAAACGATTTGATAAGAGTTTATTTATAACAAAAATTCATAAAATAGTCAGCGACCAAACGCAGTAATGAATAAATTCACCAAAATAATTTATCACGCATTCAGCAATAAAAAGTTATTTTACGTAATCATCGGGCTATTAGTCGTCAACGCCGCTTGGTTTGCCTTGACTGTGCAATATCCAATGGCTTTTGACGAAAATTATCACTTTGGGATTATTAAAATCTACTCACACCAATTATTGCCGTTTATTACCAGCATGCCGGCTAATTCTGGGGCTTTTGGTGATTTAACTCGCTATGATTCGTACATGTTTCATTATTTGATGAGTTTTCCGTATCGATTAATAGCTGTTTTTATTACCCAAGAAGTTGCCCAAATCATCATTCTGCGATTTATTAATATTGGATTATTTGTTGGTGGTCTATTTTTGTATCGTCGGTTGTTTCGACGTGTTAATATTTCCGAGGGATTGATCAATTTTTCATTGCTAATGTTAGTCATGATACCGGTAGTACCGTTTTTAGCCGCCACAATTAATTACGATAATCTAATCTTTTTGTCAGTACCACTACTAGTTATTTTGACAATTAACTGTAGTGATGCGATTACAAAACATAAAAAAATCCCAGCCGACAGCTTGATATTATTTTTGACAGTTAGCGGGTTGGCTAGTTTGGTAAAATATGCGTTTTTACCAATATTTTTGGCGGTCATTTTATACTTGATAATTATATTTGTACACACACCTCACAAAACTAGTTTATTGAAAACTGTCCAAAAATCATTTGTATCACTACGTCTATCTGTGCGGATTATCTTGGTCATTGGAATTATTATCAGTGGCGGGTTATTCATTGAAAGATACGGCGTCAACATTGTTGAATATCACAGTTTCGAACCTGATTGCGCCCAAGTCCAACCATTATCTCATTGTTTGCAATGGGGGCCGTGGGGACGAAATTACTGGATAGCCGACGATGTCGCCAACAACAATCCCGACGCTTACCCAGCACTAAAGGACTTTACCGCAACTTGGTTTGACGGCATGATGAATCACCTATACTTTGCAATTAATTATACTTACGACTACCTTCCACCGTTACAAATTCCAATATTATTAGCCTCAAGTATTGGCCTATTTGGTTTAATATTATGTATTGTTTTTTGGCGTTCTATTTGGGGCGTTGACCGACGACTGCTGCTATTTAGTCTAATTGTAGCGATATACATTGGCACTGTTTTTTATGCTAATTTTGCAATGTATTTA
>CAISVS010000128.1 GCA_903889015.1 uncultured bacterium
CAGGCACCACATCCACTGCTATCTTTTTGCGTCTTGACGACACAAATTCGACGGCTATTGGCATGTGAACTCTCCTTGTACTACGTACAATCTCACGCGCTCCGACCTTTATTTATTTAGTTTCGGCGCGAGATACATAAACTATAGTATCAAACCTGGCTTGATACGTCAAGATAAGCGCTATGAATAACGCTCGTGTTTCCTATAATAGAACCTTTTAACCCAAAGCGCAATAGGTATTTATTTACTTTTTTTAAAGGCCTTTAAAGTCTGGACGTGCAGGTTCATTTGTTCAATAAATTCTTCTAGTTTTGACTCTTGCAACAGCATTACAACGCCTTTAACTGGCGAACCGACAACATACAATCTGTCGCTGGTATTAATCCCTAACTCCTCACGGGCCGAGGCAGGAATAACAATCTGGCCTTTGGTGCCAACAGTTGCTGTGCCGTATAGTTTTTTATCTTGCATATATACTTATCGTATAATAGTATGAAAAGTATGTCAAATATTTACTTGCGGTTTGCGAGTGTCATCCCGAATTTCGCCAACTAATTCTTCAATCACGTCTTCTAGTGCAATAATGCCAATAACTAAATTATTATCGTCAACAACTTTAGCTAAATGCGAGCCAGACAATTGCATGACTTCCAAGGCTTCGCGCAAGGTCGCAGCAACTTTAACGCTAACCAGTGGCCTGATTAGATGCGCTGCCAATGGCTCATTATATTCACTATCCGCTATGCGTAAGATGTCTTTTAAGTGAACATAGCCTTTCAACTGCTTGCTTTTACTAATTACCGGAAAGCGCGAAAAGCCAGTTTGACTGGTTAAACGTTCGATTTCAGCCGGTGTTGGCTTGGATGACGTTGCAATCACTTTATTAACTGGCACAATAATCGACTGCAAAATCACATCGTCAAAGTGTAATGAACCCGACAATAATTGTTCTTCTTTGGAACTTAATAGGCCTTCATGTAATGATTCTTTGACAAACCCCGCCACCTCATCACGACCAAAGCTGTTGGCCATTTCTTGACTAGGTTTAAGGCCGACTAATTTTAATGTGTCATTAGCAACCGCATTCAACAAAACAATTAACGGTTTAAGTAAATTAACAATAAAGACCAGTGGCGGTATCAACAACAGCGCAACTTTAACTGGTGATGCCAACGCCAGATTCTTTGGTACCATTTCACCGATTACAACGTGAACATAAACCATCACAATCAAGGCAATGACTAGTGATATTGGATGAATCAATAGTTCGGGAATACCCATAATCTGAAAGGGCTGAACCAACAAATGTGCCACCAGCGGTTCACCAATAGCACCAAAAATTAGCGAACATAATGTTACACCCAATTGCGCACCAGCTAACATCAATGAAACTTGTTCCATAGCTTTCAAAGATATTTTGGCCGACATTAAGCCACGTGCAGCTTGTAATTCAATACTGCTTCGCCTAGCCGAGACCAAACCAAATTCGGCACCGACAAAGAAAGCGTTACCAATCAACATCGCAACAGCTAAAATAATCGACATGCCTAAACTCATAATTTAACCTCAGCCATTTCACTTTTATTTACAATCGACATTCGTACGCTGTCGACCCTGTGGCTGTCCATGCGCTCAACTTTTAATTTGACCGTAATATCACTGCCATCATGATTAACGGCTGCCGAATAGACGATATCACCAACCCGTGGCATGCGTTCAAGATCGTAAATAATCAAACCAGCAACCGTATCCGAATCTTCGGCTTCGGGCAGAATAACCCCAATTTCTTCACTGATTTCATCTGGCCTTAATAATCCCGAAAAAGTCCAACTGCCATCAGATAGTTTTTTGACAATTGCTTTGTCGCGATTACGATGACGATCATGCTCGTCTGTCACTTCACCAACTAATTCTTCAAACAAATCTTCTATTGTAACCAGTCCATCTGTCCCACCAAATTCATCAATCACAATTGCCATTTGCAAACCGCCCGCCCTAAGAGTGTCTAGTAGCGCCTCAAGTTGGATATTCGACGGTACCATAAGTGGTTGTTGCATAATTTGACTGACCAAAGTTGTTTCTCGATCTGGTTTTGACACACTGACGGCATGTTTAATATGGATCACACCAACAATGTCGTCGATATTTTTCCCAAACACCGGAAAGCGAGACAAACCACTTGATTTAGCCGTCCTTAATACATCAGCAGCCGTCGCCATGGCTGATACAGCCTGCATTCTGACCCTTGGCGTCATAACTTCAACGGCGGTCAAGTCACCAAATGACAACGACCTTTCTAACATCATAGCTGTTTCTTTAGGCAACGACCCCTTTTTAGCAGAATGACGGACTAGTGATAATAATTCGTCAGCCGACCGAGCCGAAGCTAACTTTTCAATTGATTTGACTCCAAATTGTCTAAGAATAATGTTGGCACTACCATTTAAAATATTAATCGGCATTTTAATAGCCCGACTGAATATTTGCATTGGTTTTTGAATAAACTTTGCAACCATCAAAGGGTTAGTGATGGCTAGGTTTTTTGGCACCAACTCACCAAATATCATCGTTGCGGCGGTTGCAATCGTCACACCAAAACCAACCGATATTACAGCTAAAGCATCACCATTAATTCCCCAAGCACTTAAAATAGGCCTCAGCAACGTTGCAATCGCCGGTTCTGCCAAAAAACCAATCACCAAGTTGGTAATAGTTATGCCAACTTGAGCACCAGATAATTGAGTCGACAATAATTCCAAAGCTTGCTTCAACCCAATCGCATTGGTATCACCTTTGGCGGCTTGTTTATCAACAGTCGATCGGTTAACGGCAATTAATGAAAATTCGGCAGCCACAAATAACCCACACAGGGCTATCAGAATGATTGAAATCACTAAATAAATCAGCTCGGTCATTTTATAAGGTGTTAATATCAATTTACGACACTAAACACATTGTAATTATTGTAGCATATTTTAGTGTGATTGTTAAGCGTGCAATTAAGACAAGCAGTAAAACCCCACGATACTCCTCAAGCAATTCGGTAGTGATATAATAAATACCATGAAACAAAGCATAAGTATAAAACTCAACGCATGGATAATATGTGCCGTTCTATTAATTGCTAACCTAGTAACAATCGGCTTTTGGCAACCTTGGAACAACAATTCAATCAGTAGCCGAACAATAGCCATCACTGGATCGACCACGATTCAAGCCGAACCTGACCAATTTGTGTTTAGCCCTTACTATCAAAAGGAAGGCGCCGACAAAACTGCTATCAATACTGAATTGAGTGATTTATCAAAAACGATAGTTGAAAAACTAAAAGCACTAGGTGTAAAAGATTCAGCCATTAAAACTGACGTTAACTCTTATGAATATAACATCTATTACGGCGGCACGGGTAATTCGACAACTACGCTGTACATCACAGTCACTTTGACTGATAAAACTTTGGCTCAAAAAGTTCAAGATTATTTAGTAACAACATCTCCAGC
>CAISVS010000129.1 GCA_903889015.1 uncultured bacterium
CCTTAGACTGACTAGTACAATCGACAAAGTATTAAATGTCGATTGCGGTGAAACCGTAAGTTATAGCCGTACTTTTACCGCCAAACGAAACAGCCGAATCGGAATCTTGCCATTGGGATACTACGAAGGTTTGCCGCGAGCGTTAAGCAACATCGGCCGAGTAAGATGGCGCAACAAATATCTGCCAATCGCTGGTCGAGTTTGCATGAATCATACAATGATTAATATCACTGATTGTAAGGCCAAAAAAGACGACGAAGTGATTATTATCAGCAATAATCCCCAAGACCAATTATCTTTGAATAATATTTGCCAACAATATGGACTATTTAATTACGGTGTTTTGGTCAGTTTAAATCAAAACATTCGTCGAACTATTGTCGAATAAGTTATTTACCAAGAAAAGCTTGATAGCGATTTGCGGCATTTTCCCAATCAACAACATTCCACCACGCCCGAACATAATCATCGCGTTTGTTTTTGTAGTCCAAATAATAAGCATGTTCCCAAACATCCAAACATAACAGCGGTGCATCAAGTCCCTGAGCGATTGGCGTATCTTGGTTAGCAGTTGTAATTATGTCACCATTTGGCTGCAACCAAACCCAACCACTGCCAAACACAGCTAAAGCTTTTGATGTAAATTCGTCTACAAAGTTCTGATAACTGCCATGTTTATTAATAATTAAGTTCAGTAAATCACCTGTTGGCTGACCGCCACCATTTGGTGAAATTGATTGCCAAAATAAACTGTGATTATAATGACCACCACCATGGTTACTAATCCCAGTTTGAGCCGATTCGGGTAATTCGTTGATGTGGGCTAATAGATCTTCGACTGATCTATTTTTCAATTCGGGATTTAATTCTATGACTGCGTTTAATTTATCGACATAGGTCTGATGGTGTTTGTCGTGATGAAAACCCATTAATTCAGCACCGACAAAGCCTTTTAGTGAATCGTATCCGTAAGTTAAACTTGGTAGTTCAAACATGTTTTCTCCTTTATCGTCCAGACAACCTATTTTGTTGTTGAGTCTGGGATTGATATATATTTATTTACTTTGCCGTTATTTATTACTTTGCTTAGTGCATCATTAAAGGCCGTCAATGGTACCTTGATGTATTCATAATTAACTTGAGTATCATTACTGTCAATTAGTTTTACAAAATAATAACCATCGCCAGTGGCTGGCTTAAACGCCAATGACACTTGGCCTTTTGTCAATTTAGCCGCCTCAGTAGCAAGCCCACCATCGCGATTTGTCTTTAAAACTAAGCCCGAAGCGGTATACCCAATCTTTATTGACGAACCTTCAGACAATGTAGTAGCTAAGGTATTTAAATCAATTGACGGGTCATTTTTTATCTTCGTCGTTATCATATCTGATGTAGCTAAAGCAGTCTTATCCAACGCATAGGCAACTTTTTGACGTAATAGCTTTTGCTCGGTTACATGGTGATAATCATCTGAACTCCAGCCGTAGTAGTCTAAATTAACAGCATCAGACGTCTGCTCGGATACCTCACCACTACTTGATTGCCTTTGAATCTTAAATGACGCCTGAATATCACTTTCACTAACGGACACATTCAAATCCTTTGCAAGTTTTTGAGCATAGGCGTCAGCAATGGCATCTTTCATAGATTCCTGCTTTATATATTCAATTTGTCTTTTACCGTCATCGGTTTTTAGATTTGCCTGTTCAATTTTTTCAAGATAATGGATCGAGCTAAGATATTTCATTAAATAATCACTATAGAGTACTGGCTGGCCATCAACTGTTGCCACTGGCAAAGGTAAAACCTTGGTAATACGATACATAAACTCACTTGTATTTTGAGCTGGATATAATTGCCACCAACCGACCGTCAAAACGACTACGAGCGCAACAACACTGATAATAATTGCATTGATAACTAATTTATGACGTGCATATTGAATTGGATATTTAAATTTACGGCCCCCAGCAAGTATTCGCTCGCGATGATGAGCGACAGTCTCGCTGGTGATGCGAGATGCCGGTTGAACTTCTTCTTTTTTACGAAACTTATTCAATATTTTCTTCATGCGTTCCTTGATGTTCGATTACATTATTTACGGCGTCTTGAAGTTTGTTATAGATTTCATCAGGATGCTCGACTTTATGAATAACTAAATCGCCCACAAAAGTCTGAATTACAATCGTGCCGAACTTAAATACTTCACCACTGAACCCTGGTATATTATAGCTTATGTTTTGGACCTTGGACAGACGAAGCTCAATGACATCTTTACCAAAAAAACCACGTTGAGTGACTTGTCTAATACGCTGATCAGTAACAATATAAATCGTGAAATACCATAGTATAAACTGGTACGCAAATAATATTAGGCCGAGCGCAAAACCAGCCACTGGTAACAAAAATAATTCTAGATTACTTTGCCAGATTAAAGGCGGCACAGATGTAATAACCAAAGGAATCACTAGCATATAAAAACCCTTGCG
>CAISVS010000130.1 GCA_903889015.1 uncultured bacterium
ATAACGACTGATAATTAAACTGACGCCACTGGATTTGCCAATTGGATTCTCGGCACCAATATATACATTCAATGGCTCGTTTGGCGCCGCTTCACGCAACCAAGGTTCGAGGTTATCCAATAATCTGGCGACTGCCTGAGCATGGTTAGCCTGAGCAAATTCGGGTTGTGAAAACAAATTACCAATACCACTCATATATAGTTCATCGCCAATTGTGGCAATGCCTAGGTTATGAGTTAATTCGACTAAACTGTCGACGGCGCTACGAATCGCACGGTCGGCGTGATTGCCGTGTGTATTAACCCTGGCCTCAATCGTTCTCGCACTACGATCGAGCATTGGCAATGATTTGTCGTCATAAGCGTCGTTAATCATGTTAACGTAAAATCGATAACCGGCATCGGTTGGAATTCGGCCAGCACTGGTGTGTGGCTGTGCAATAAAGCCCATTTCTTCTAACTTAGCCATTTCGCTGCGAATTGTCGCGCTGGATACATTAAAAAGTTTGGCCAGCATCACGCTGCCAACTGGAGCTGCAATCTCGGCATGTTGCTCGATAATCGCCGCTAATATCTGAATCTGACGCTCTGTCATGTCGATATTATATCGTAATTTAGCACTCTGTGTCAACGAGTGCTAAAGTGGCTATTGGAATATAGCTATTGGAATTTAGCAATTAATTTTATTACTTAGGTTCCAACCACATTCCATGTTCTAATAGCCACATTTCAATAGCGCCCAATTGTTCTAGCTGTTATACTTTAAGGCATATGTATAACCAAACACAAATAGACGCCATCAAAAACTGGCTGGGTAATGGATCAATTAATATTTTTGGGCGACCATTTGCTGGCAAAGACAGCCAAGGCCGACGATTAACCGAAATATTCGGTGGTAATTTAGTTGGCGGTGGCGAAATTTTGCGTGGCAGCACCATTCCTGATTACATCAAAGAATATACTCATTCAGGACATTTAATTCCTAGTGATGATTATGTAAATATCGTTTTGCCATACCTCAGCCAACCACGCCTAGCTAACCAGCCATTATTTTTAAGCTCAGTCGGACGCTGGAGTGGCGAAGAAGAAGGTGTTATTAAGGCACTGGCAGCGTCTAATCACCCACTTAAAGCCGTCATTTTTTTAAACATATCAAACGACGATTCGCACGTCAGATGGTTAGCGCGCGACGTTAACAACGATCGTACCGCTCGACACGACGATACCGAAGAAGTCTTGCAAACTCGATTTGACGAATTTCAGCAAAAAACCGTGCCAGTACTGGAACATTATCGAAATTTAGGCCTATTAATCGAGGTTGATGGTAAACGCACCCGCGACGAAGTTACGCAAGATATTTTGAACGCATTGCAAAAATTAGCGTAAGTGTAATTTGCTATATTCCAATAGCCATTCGCTTGATAGCGAATCTAATAGCCATTTCTTAATCCCGCTTCAACATAACAGTAAAAGCTTCAGACGGAATATCGACTTTACCAAATCGTTTCATCCGCTTTTTGCCTTTAGCTTGTTTTGCCAACAACTTCTTTTTGCGTGATACGTCGCCACCGTACAAATATCCTGTAACATCCTTACGAAAGGCTGACAAATCAGCTCGGGCGATGAATTTACCGCCAATAGCTGCTTGCAAAGCAACCTGAAAGTTTTGGCGCGGAATCGCTTCTTTTAATTTATCAACAATAATACGACCTAAACTTTGAGCTTCGCTGCGATGCGCCATAATACTAAGGGCGTCAACCATGTTGCCAGCCACATAAAAGTCTAATCGCACTAAATCCTCTGTCCGATAATCATCAAGTTCATAATTAAATGATCCATAACCACTGGTGACTGACTTTAATTGATCATAAAAATCCGTCAGCAAATTAGCCAGTGGCGCTTCAAAACTGATTAGCGCCCTTTCATCAATATAACTAAGGTTTTTTTGAATGCCACGTTTATTAATAATCAATTGCAAAACTGCACCAATATAGGTTTGAGGTACAACAATTTCACCCTTTATCCAAGGCTCGCGAATTTCGCTAATTTTACTGACATCAGGCAGGTCGCTGGCACTTTTAATATCCAATTCATCACCATTTGATAGTGTTACGTGATAATCAGTCGATGGATTAGTCACGATTAAATCCAGATTATATTCGCGTTCCAAACGTTCACGAATAATATCCATATGCAGTAGACCCAAGAATCCAATTCGCACACCAAAGCCCAAAACTGGTGAATTTTCGGGTTCAAATTGCAAGGCCGAATCACTTAGACTAAGTTTTTCAATTGCGTCTTTCAGGTCTTTATAATCATCGTTGCTGACCGGGAAAAAGCCAGCATAAACGAATGGCTTAACTAATTTGTAACCTGGTAATTGTGATGCTGTGTGGGCACGTTTAGTTGTGACCGTATCGCCAACTCGGGCATCACGCGTGGTGCGCAAATTTGTAACGATATAGCCAATTTCACCTGTTGTCAGTCCATCAATTTCTTTTTTGGCTGGCTGCAAAATTCCAACTTCTAGGGCAATGCCGTGCGCGCCGGTCGCTATCATTTCGATTACGTCGCCTTTTTTGACCATGCCGTCAACAATCCGAACATACAAAATAACACCACGATAATCATCATAATAGCTGTCGAAAATCAGCGCCCTAGTTGGCGCATCAGCGTCGCCTTGGGGGGCAGGGATTCGATCAACAATCGCTTGCAACACTTCGTCAACACCTGCACCAGTTTTGGCACTAATCTTTAATATATCTTCTTCGTTGCAGCCTAACAAATTAATAATTTCAGCACTAACCCGCACCACATCGGCCGCTGGCAAATCGATCTTGTTTAGGACTGGAATAATCGTCAAATCAACTGCTAACGCCAAATAAACATTGGCTAAAGTTTGGGCTTGAATACCCTGACTGGCATCGACTACCAGTACCGCACCTTCACAGGCCTGCAATGATCGGCTAACCTCGTAACTAAAATCAACGTGGCCTGGGGTGTCAATCAAATTCAGTTGGTACTCAACTTCGGCTATTGGAATTTGGCTATTGGAATTTGGCTTTTGAGATTCGCCATCTTCCATATTCCATATTCCAATAGCTTGGCTTTTGTAGGCCATCCTCACAGGCGCTAATTTAATCGTAATGCCCTTTTCGCGTTCCAGATCCATACTATCCAGCAACTGTGATTTCATATCGCGTTTTTCAACTGTACCAGTCATTTCTAGCATACGGTCAGCCAAAGTTGACTTGCCGTGATCGATATGGGCAATAATGCAAAAATTTCGGATGTTTTTAACTATCATTATCGCCTAATTCCAACGAAGAGTATCTTTTTGAACCTTGCAATAATTGGATCAGCTTCGGTAAGTTTTATCATTCGACTAAAGATAACGTATGATACTAACGAAAAGACAACGATTAAACCAAATTTTGGAAAACTCGCCAAGAAGCTTTGATCAGTCGCACTAAGTGGCAACATCGATACGCAAGTATAAGTCACAACTGCCATAAAACCAGTCACGCTGGCCATTCTGGCAATGGCATGTATAAATACTTTATCAAACAATCCTTTAATACGACGAGCCATAATCGTAAACAATATACAAACTTCAACAATCGACACAATTGCCGTTGCCCAAGCCAACCCATAAGCACCCAAATTCAACCCCATAGTGAACCACAGTGCTAATGAAATATTTAATCCAATCGCAAAAAACGATATATAAAGTGGGGTCTTAGTATCTTGTTGGGCATAAAAACTACGAGCCGAAATATGATAAATTGAACGAAACAAAATTGCTATCGCTAGAATACCCAATATACTAGCCATCAAAACATCACCACCATTTTTAATAAAGTTAACTAAATACCCACGTCCAAAAAACGCAATCACTGTCACTGGTAATGCCAGCCAAATAATAACCCGCAAAACCGACTGCAATTCACTTTTAAATAGATCTGGTCGGCCTTGGCCTAATCGTTCGGCCATTTTAGGAAAAGCTGCCGTACTAATCGCTACGCCAATTAAATTAATTGGGACATTTGACAATACCGAGGCTTGTTGATAGGCCCAAATCGTACCAGACGCCATGCGTGATGCAAGATTTGTTTCAACTATTCCATTTACATAATCAATACCCTGATCAAGTGATCTGGCAGGTAACAATGACAAGACCCTCAAAAAACCTTTGTTTTTCCAATAAATCTTGAAATTATAATCAAACCCCATACCAAATAGTCCAGCACAGCTAATTAATAGTTGCATAATAGATCCAAGTACAACACCGAGTGCCACGCCCATAATACCACCGTCAAAAACATGCCAACCAAAAATGTTTATACCATTCGTAAAGAACATAGCACCAATAATTATGCCTATATTATATACCGCTGGCGCCATAGCAAAAAATGTAAACCGTCCAACCGCCTGTTGCATGCTGGCGACAACAGACCCAATTGCAAACAAGAATGGGTTAATCGCAATCACACGCATCATACTGACTGCCAATGCCCGACTAGATTCATCCAAACCTGGGCCAACAACATACTGAACCAGTGGTTGTGCAAAAATCATGATCAACAAACTAGCGATTAACGTTAAAAGCGCCATAAAATTTAACATACTAGTTGAAAGTTCCCAGGCTGACTTTTTATTATGATCCGCTAAACGCTGATTAAAAACTGGTATAAAAGTAACGCTCAGCGCGCCCGAAACCAGGATAAAAAACATAAAATCAGGAATCGTAAATGCCACTGTATAAGCGTCAATTCCCTGTGGATAGGTACTGTAATACAAACTGGTTAACAGCCGAGCACGAATCAGACCCAAGACACTTGCTAGCAACGATGAGCCAGCCAACAAGGTAGCCGCCAGCTGGAGCGGCAGTTTCAAGTTGGCCTTAGCAATCGTTATCCTGAATCGATCCATTTATCAATTACTAGGCTAGTAAAGCTTAGCCTCCTTTGGCAAAACAGTGTCCTTTAGTATCTTGGCAACTTCGTCTTCTTCAATAGTTTCTTGTTCCAACAAAGCCTTAGCCAGTTTATCTAGGCTGTCGCGATTGTGTGTAATAACGGCTTCGGCACGACGGGCGGCTTCGGTGATTAATTCGGATACTTCTTTGTCAATTTCGCGGGCTGTATCATCGCTGTATGGTCGTTCGTGTGTCATACGGTCAATCATCATACCACCATTATCTTCATGAAAGACTTGGTCGCGTAATTTAGTACCCATACCCTGTTCGATAATCATACCACGGGCAACTTCGGTTGCTTGACGCAAATCTGATCCAGCGCCAGTTGTAACGCGTTCGCTGCCATAAACAATTTTTTCAGCCAGACGACCACCCAGGGCGCGGGCTAAAATATCTTTGAATTCAATAATACTAGTGTAACTTTTATCTTCGGGTGGCAAGAACCAAGTTACGCCACCAGTTGCACCACGAGGTATAATTGTAACCTTGTGAACAGGGTCGCTGTCAGGCATAACGTGTCCGACAATAGCGTGTCCTGCTTCGTGATAAGCAGTCATTTCTTTTTCTTTGTCATTCATAATTTTAGTTTTACGTTCTGGCCCGATAGCAATCTTTTCAAACGCTTCAGTAATGTCAGAATTTGTGATTTTTTTAGCATTACGACCGGCAGCAACAATGGCAGCTTCATTGGCAATATTAGCTAAATCAGCACCAGATGAACCAGCAGTTTTAGCCGCCAAAGCATCCAAGTCAACCGTACTGTCAACTGGCTTGTTTTTAAAGTGAACCTTCAAAATCGCTAAACGATCACGACGTTCAGGCAACATAATATTTGTACGGCGATCAAAACGACCTGGTCGCAGCAATGCTGGATCCAAGACATCAGCCCGGTTGGTTGCCGCCAAAACAATAACATTTGCGCCAGTTTCAAATCCGTCCATTTCAACCAAAATCTGGTTTAAAGTTTGTTCGCGTTCATCATGTCCACC
>CAISVS010000131.1 GCA_903889015.1 uncultured bacterium
GGCCTTTATCGCCCGCAAACTTTAAAGTTTGTTCGGTGCACCACCAATATTCTTCTTCGGTTTCGCCCTTCCAAGCAAAAACAGGCACGCCAGCGGCGGCTATGGCGGCAGCGGCATGGTCTTGGGTCGAAAAGATATTGCATGATGCCCAACGAACTTCAGCGCCAAGGGCGACCAAGGTTTCAATCAAAACTGCAGTTTGAATTGTCATGTGTAGCGATCCAGCGATGCGGGCGCCTGATAGTGGTTTAGATTCACCAAATTCACGTCGCAAAGCCATTAATCCTGGCATTTCTTTTTCGGCTAGTGTAATTTCTTTTTGACCCCATTCAGCCAACTTTATATCTGCAACTTTATAATCAGTCATGTAATCCCCTTATTTAATTAATTTTAATTTTATCATGAAAATTGTCCGAGAATCTGGTTTCAAATTGCTTTTTTGTAAATCTAAATTCTTGAGTGCCATGAGTTTCAACTGCATAAACAGATGAAATAGCACCCATTTTGCCGCATAACTCTAAATCATAATTTCGAATATAACCGTACAAAAATCCAGCCCTAAATGCATCGCCAGCGCCAGTTGGGTCGGCAACAGTTTCGGGGTGGGCGATTGGTATCTGAATTTCGCTTTTGACATTTTTGCCGGTGATAATTGAACCTTTTTTGCCTTTGGTGACGACAACAACTGGAATCATATCAATAATTTGTTGTTGAGTTTTACCTGTGCGTTCGGACAGTACTGAAAATTCATAATCGTTTAATATCAACAGTTCGGCGGTTTCGATGCCAGCAATCAAATCTTCGTGTGGGACGTTGACGACTTGTTGACCAATGTCATAAAACATTCTTAATTTGTATTTTTTACATTCGTCAGTTTGTTGGCGCATGGCAGTTGGGTCGTGCGGTGAGATGACAACAAATACATTTTCATTTTGCCATTTTGTCAACGATAAGTCGCCGCAATCAAACATGGCGCCAGGGTAAAATCCGCCAATTTGGTTGTCGTCAGAATCTGTAAAGACATTAAAACAAGCAGTAGGTGTGTCGCTGTGGTGAATGTAATCAGTATTAACGCCGCTTTCAGTTAATTTTTCAACGTATTTGTCGGCATCAGGTCCGACTGAACCTAATAAAATTGGTTTTTCGCCTAATAACGACAAAGTGTAGCAAATATTTGCGCCAACGCCACCGTCGTTGGTTGATAATTTGTCCAAGAAAAAACTAAGTGACAATACGTGAATTTTGTCTGGTTTGATTAGGTCTTTATATTTGCCTGAAAAGTTCATAATGCGATCGATTGCGATTGATCCGCTGATAATAATCTGGGGTAAACTCATATGTATAAATAATAGCATAATCAACCTGTTGTTTATCTTGAAAATATAACATTAGCGGTTTATACTGAATCATATGCATAACGGTGCTGAATCTGTGGGCAGTTCAAACACATTAGTCTATTCGCGTGGCTTTACAATAGTCGAACTGCTAGTTGTCATTGTCGTCATTGGTATTTTAGCCGCCATAACAATCGTCAGCTATACGGGTATAACCAACAAGGCTACGATTGCTTCAATTCAATCCGACCTGACAAATGCTTCAAATATTTTTAAAATGGATCAAGTTGTGAATGGTAAGTATCCGGCTACATTGGCCGACGCAAATAGCAGTAAGGGGATTACGTCGTGTGCTGGTACGACAACTTGTTTTTATGCCGTTAATAACAGTCTGACACCTCAAGGATTTTGTATGGCTGTCACCAAAAATTTAACAGCTTATCGAATCACCAATGACAGCGCGCCGACAGTAGGTGATTGTCAAAATTATGGGCAGCTGGTCAGTTTGGACGCTGGCAATACGTCGTCGTATTCTGGTAGTGGAACGGCATGGACTGACTTAAGCGGAAATGGTAACCATGGGACGTTAGTCAATGGAACAGGTTATATCAATCCCGGTATTTATCCAAATGATGCAAATTTAGTATTTGATGGTACTAACGATGGTGTTTCTTTGCCTGCTATTACACCTAACAAAGAAGTAACTTTTAATGCATTTATTTACCTCAACGGCGCAAATACGAATTACGGAACAATATTCTCAAATTACGGGGCGGGTGGCAATGCGTACTATATTGGAACGTATCTGAATTTGCCGTCATCAATACAGGTATACTTTAACACCTCATTAGTCGCCACGATTACCTCGTTACCGATGAATACATGGATGATGTTGACGGTGACGCATAATGGCACTACAGCCATTGGTTACATTAATGCAGTACAGCAGTTTTCAGCCGCTAGCACATTGATTTCGTCGACTAATGTTACGGGTGTTGGATATGACGTTGCGCGTTCGAATTATCCATTCAAAGGTAGTATCGCAACAGCGCAAATTTACAACCGAGCTTTGCCGGCGGCTGAAATATTGCAGAACTTTAATGCGCTAAAAGGTCGTTATGGCTTGTAATCGAGATTCTACCGCCTACAATCTACTACCTACTACCTACCAACGGGGCTTTACAATAGTTGAACTATTGGTTGTTATCGTCGTCATTGGTATTCTCGCTGCGATAACCATCGTCAGCTACACTGGTATTTCGCAACGTGCCACAGTTGCCTCAATCCAGTCCGACCTAACTAATGCATCTAATATCTTTAAGATGGACCAAGTTACAAACAGTGGCTACCCATCAGATTTAACATCAGCTAACAATAACAAAGGTATCCCATCATGCACTAGCACAACAGCTTGTTTTTATGCAGTAAATAACAGCATTACGCCACAAGGATTTTGTTTGGATGTTACTAAAAACTCAACAACTTACAAAATTACTAATGACAGCGCGCCGACGTTAGGTGATTGTAGAAGTTATGGACTGGTTGTCAGCGTAGATGCTGGTAATGTGATTTCATATCCTTCACCATTTACGGGCACAGCATGGAATGATTTAAGCGGTAACGGGCTTAACGGCACTTTATATAATAATGTGGCTTATAATTCAGCTAGTGGTGGCATTCTAGTTTTTGATGGCAATGATGATTATGTTGACTTGGGCGACAATGCAAGTTTTAGAAATTTATCCAACATTACATTATCTGCTTGGGTTAATATAGATAATTTAGTTGATGCTTGGAATTATATCTTGGGAAAATCGGGATTTTGGGGCAATAATGAGTTTGGATTTTATACGAGTGGTGCTAAATTGGGAGTGTCAATTGATGGTGATGTCGGTTCGCGTGCTTGGGTTGAATATGTGTACTCGGCCAATATCGGACAGTGGCATTATTTGACGACGACTTATGACGGATCGAATGTTAAATTGTATATTGATGGAGTTTTGATTGGCTCAAGTGCAACTTCCGGTAAAGTTGGCAATAATACTGATCATCTTTATGTTGGTCGTGCCACGAATTTATATTACACCAAACAGTCAGTCGGTAGTGTTCAGTTGTTTAATCGATCGATGCCAATAACTGAAATTCAGCAGATTTTTGACAACACAAAGGGTCGTTATGGTCTATAAAAATAACGGCTTTACGATCGTCGAATTACTTGTCGTCATTGTCGTAATTGGCATCTTGGCCGCTATAACCATCGTCAGTTATACTGGTATAACCAATAAAGCTACGATTGCTTCAGTTCAATCCGACCTAGACAGTGCCAGTCGCAAACTTAGACTTTATTATACTTTGTATGGCTCTTATCCCACTGCTATGGACGTCAACAACTGTCCTGCCGCTCCAACAGCCGACACTAATTATTGTTTAAAAAGCAGTAACGGCAGCACCTTTTCCTATGGTTCAACCACTCCATCAACATTTAGATTAAATAACATTAAAAACACAACCAGATATACTACTACCGAAAGTTCCAGTCCGGCACCGTTAACCCAAGTGGTTGCTAGTGGTGGCAACACGGTTACTGACTTAAACGGTTATCGTATTCATACCTTTACTTCGACTGGCGCTTTTACAGTTACAAGCGGTGATAGTGTTGAGGTGCTAGTTGTTGGCGGTGGTGGTGGCGGAGGCGGTGGATATTACGCTGGAGGTGGTGGAGGTGGTGGGTTGATATATAATTCTGCATTTGCAATATCTAGTCAGAGTTATACCGTTACAGTCGGGGTTGGCGGTACTGCTGGAGTTGCCCAGACTTCTCATGGTGGCAATGGTGGTAACTCAATATTTTCGTCATTAACTGCTGTTGGCGGTGGTGGTGGCGGTTCGACTTATTCTCAAGCACCGACTGCCGGAGGAAGCGGTGGCGGTGGCGGACCTTTAGCTGGCAGTGGCGATAATGGCGGGCAGGCTGGTGCAGTTGGTACTGCAGGCCAAGGGAATGTTGGTGGAACGGCTGGGTTTAATGCTGGCGGTGGCGGCGGGGCTGGTGAAGCTGGTGTTAACGGGTCAGGTACTTCACCTTATGGCCGCGGTGGAGATGGGCTAGCGTACAGTATTTCAGGCGCATCCGCATATTATGCTGGTGGTGGCGGCGGAGCTTGGGATGCAAATAATGGTACACCACAGCTGGTGTATGGCGGGCTTGGTGGTGGCGGTAATGCCGCTACCTATAGCGTAGCGGCAACTGCGGGCGCTGCAAATACAGGAGGTGGTGGTGGCGGCGGTCAACATGCGACTTTTCCGGCTGGTTTTTCAGGTGCAGCTGGTGGTTCTGGAGTTGTAATTATTAGGTATCTGCTGCCATGATAAAGCATATAATTTCGCATATATTTAGATCTATATTTAAAGATGCACAATCTGTTGATAGTTCAAACACACCGGTTTCTTCGAATCGCCCCAAAAACCGAAATTCTACTACCTATAACCTACTACCTACCAAAAAGGTTTTAACCCATGCTTCGCCAAGGTTACGCAGGATAAAGCTAGCTTCGCCAGCCTTTACAATCGTCGAACTCCTAGTCGTCATCGTCGTCATCGGCGTCCTAGCCGCCATAACTATCGTTAGTTACACTGGCATCTCCCAAAAAGCCACCGTTGCCTCATTTCAATCTGACCTAAATAACGCCTCTAGGTTATTAAAGATGGACCAGGTTATAAACGGCGGTTATCCCGCATCGACAAGCCAGCTTAATAACAACAAGGGGCTAGTAGCAAGTAATGGGGCTACATTTGCTAGTTATGAATATAATAATACCGTCATTCCTCAAACTTTCTGTTTAACACTTAAAAAAGACACAACATATTATCGTATTACTAATGATTCAATTCCTACATCCGGTGCTTGTATGGGATTATATGCGACTGGCGGCACTATTACAGATAGTGGTGGTTATCGAATAAATACATTCACAACCAGTGGCACATTCACTGTTAATAGTGGCATTAGTAATGTTGAGGTGCTAGTTGTTGCTGGCGGAGGCGGCGGCGCAGCTATGACGGGTGGTGGCGGTGGCGCTGGTGGGGTGCTGTATAATGCAACTCATGCTGTTTCGACGCAGTCATATGTAGTTACAGTTGGCGCTGGTGGTGCTGGTCAGATTGGTGCGTCTAATCCTGGGTATGGCTCTGATGGTCAGAATAGTGTTTTTGATAATTTAACCGCAATTGGTGGCGGTGGTGGTGCAACAAATGCCGGCAATGGCAGGCTAGGTGGTTCTGGTGGAGGATCTGGTCACAGTAATACGACAGGTGGTGCTGGTACTGCTGGGCAAGGCTATAGCGGTAGCGGTGGCGCAACTGGGGTGCCAAATTACGGTGCAGGTGGTGGTGGCGGAGCTGGTGCTGTTGGCGGTGTGCCAACTAATACAAATGGTGGTAATGGTGGTATAGGAGTTTCATATTCAATTTCTGGATCATCAGCTTATTATGCTGGCGGTGGTGGTGGCGGAACATATTTAGGTGGTACCCCAGGTAATGGTGGCTTAGGTGGCGGCGGTAATTCACCAGCCGGCAACGCAACAGCAAATACTGGTGGCGGTGGCGGTGGACAGATTAATAACGGTTCAAACGCTGGTGCCGGTGGTTCAGGTATTGTAATCGTACGCTACCTTCTTCCTTGAAAACCAATCATATCACGCTTATACTTAAACATATGCATAACGGTGCTGAATCTGTGGGCAGTTCAAACACACCAGTCTATTCAAAATGTCCAAAAACCGAGATTCTACTACCTACTATCTACTACCTACTATCTACAAAAAAGGCTTCACCCATTCTTCGCCAAAGCTACGCAGGATAAAGCTAGCTTCGCCAGCCTTTACTATCGTTGAACTATTAGTTGTCATCGTCGTCATTGGCGTCCTAGCCGCCATAACAATCGTCAGCTATACTGGCATATCCAACAAAGCCACAGTCGCTTCATTAACGTCAGATTTAGATAACGCATCAAGATTATTAAAGTTAGACCAGATCGTGAACAGTGGCTATCCGGCGACATTAGCGCTTGCGAACAATAGTAAGGGTTTAACAGCCAGCAACGGAGCGAATTATTATTACTCAGTCAACAATAGTGTAAGCCCACAAGCATTTTGCTTGAACGAGGTAAAGGGGACGACTAGTTACAAGATTACTAACGATTCGGCGCCAGTGGCGGGCGATTGTCAAGGTTACGGACTGGTCCTTAGCCTTGACGCTGGTGACAACGCATCTTACCCTGGCAGTGGCACAACTTGGAATGATATTAGTGGTAAAAATAATAATGCGACATTGAATAACGTTACATACAACAGCGCCGGCGCTAAAAGTATGACATTTAATGGTACAACTGGCTATGTTAGCATTCCCAGTAGCGCTAATTACGCCTACGGAACAACAGATTTTACTTGGGAATTATGGATTAGTGGAAGTAGCTTTGTGTCAGGAAATAATTATTTGATCGATCATGGTTCAAATGGCGGAACGCTAGCTTATCAAGGTGGTAAATTATTATATTACAACCCAACATCAGGAACGGGAGGCAGTTTGTATACGGTTGGTTTTGGATCGAGTTTCTCGTTAGGTAATTGGTATCATGTGGTTGCAACTCGGCGTATCGGAATAACATACTTGTATCTAAATGGAATTCTGTCAACATCAGCGACTGATGCTCGAAATTACACCGCACAATCTATTACTCTTGGTAATTATGGTGGTGGCGGTAGTTACTATTGGAACGGATCAATTGCATATGTACGCTTATATAACCGTTCTTTTACGGCTGATGAAGTTTTGCAGAGTTTTAATGATCGTAAAACTCGATTTGGTTTGTGAATTACTTAAATAATTTATCGGTATCGATTTTTTCAACACCAAACAAATAAATAATCTCTAAAATACCAACGGTATTAATCAGTGATAACGCGACAAACCAATTTAATTTGTGGTGTCTGGCGGCATGCCACAGGGCAGCAGCCTTCCAATAGATTGACCATACAACTAGAACTAATATTAATAATATTGCCCAGTCTGGTAGTAATGAGATTTCGGTACGATACATATTTTACCTCCGTTTTATATACTAATTATATCACTATTTTTATTTGTGATTACCATCAATCATAGTGCCGAAAGAGTAGTCGCCGTCAATAATATCAGTTAATTTATGTAGGTCATTAATGTCAAATACAAAGATAGGAATTTCGGATTTTTCACACATTGCAAATGCTGTTCGGTCCATAACTTCCAGTCGCTGATCAAGTGCTTGCTGATATGTCAGTTCGGAATATTTTTTGGCTGAACTGTTTTTGCGGGGGTCTGAATCATAAACGCCGTCAGTCGTGCTGGCTTTGAAAATAATCTCACATTGCAGTTCACTAGCAAATTGAGCGACAGCTGAATCAGTTGAAAAATTTGGCATTCCAAGGCCACCAGCCACAATTACCATCCGTCCATGGCCTAAATGATGTCGGCCTTTGGTGCGAATATACGGTTCGGCAATTTGCGGAATGCTGATTGATGTCATTAGTCTGGTGTCGGTTGCGCCATTGCGAACTAACGCTTCACGTAGTCCGATACCGTTAATAATTGTCGCCATCATACCCATCGAATCGGCTTCGGTATGATCAACGCTACTGTCAGCCTGACGGCCACGAAAAATGTTGCCACCACCGACAACAACAGCTAGTTCAATTTTAGTTTGTTTTTGGACCTGTATCAGATGTTTTGCAACATCATTATATCTGTCAAAGTTAATATTTTCGCTTTTATCTTGAAACAATTCACCGCTCAGTTTAAGTATCGCGCGTTTAATATTTGCCATTACCTAAAAGTATATTGGTTTATCATCCCATAGTCAATTTTTACCTACTTCAATAATTTGTCCGGTCGGATAAATTATTGAAGCAACAACTCATCCAGGTTTCGATTCTGGAAAACAGATAGAGTCCATTTGTTGAAATAGAAAGTTGTAATTTTTGCTCGGCCGAGCAAAAAGTGCACCAAATAGTTTTTTGCACGGATTATCCTTACAAAGATAGATAAGATATAATAAAGTTATGAATGAACAGGTGAATGAAGTTGTTGTTGGCGTTGGGGCACATCCGAAACCTTGGCCGACTGATGCCAAGTATGATTTAGATTTGCTGAAAAACGGTGACAAGCGTAATGTACTTGATAAATATCGCTATTGGACGCTGGAGGCAATTAAGGCTGATTTGGATGACAACAGAACGTCACTGCATATTGCTATTGAAAATTGGCAACACGATTTTAATATCGGCACGATTGTGCGCACGGCGAACGCTTTTAATGTTGAATCGGTTCATATTATCGGTCGTCGTCATTGGAATCGCCGTGGCGCCATGGTAACTGACAGATATATGAATATAGTTAATCATTCAACCGTCAATGATTTTGTTGAATGTATGAAGTCGGATAATCGTCAAATTATTGCGATTGATATCGTGGCAGGTGCTGTTCCATTATCTGAATCATCTTTGCCTGAACGAGCAGTGCTAGTATTTGGTGGTGAAGGTCCAGGATTAAGTGATGAAATGCAAAAATCAGCCGAAAAAATCGTTATGATAGAACAATTTGGATCGACTCGGTCTGTTAACGTTGGCGTTGCAGCCGGTATTGCGATGTATGCATGGGTACAGCAGAATATCCTTAAATAGCTATTTGAATATGGCAAATTATTCCAAGGTTGGACCTTGGAAAGGTAGCGTATATAAAAAGAGACACGAAATAACACCTCTCGAGGACGTTCCTCTAACAGAGAGAAAAAGGTGTCTGTTTTCTACCTCGACTTTATGAAATTAGGTATTGATTAATTGCAGTCGCAATTGTATCAAGGTTGGACTTGAATTTATTGTCATCCATCTCTAGTAACGTGATTCGGAATCCGGGTAGGTCTGAATTAAATCCTGACAGTGGCACTACGCAAATGCCAGTTGACGCTAACAGGTAATAGACGAATCTTTTGTCTAGGGCAGACGTTGCAACTAGTGGCTCGATGTAGTTTTTTATATCTGTACTAATAATTGGTAAGGTTTGGTCAGCATTTAATACTTTGTCATTAAAAACCACGGTTGCGTAAAGTGCACCGTGTGGTCGAACGCAGGTAATACCGCCGATTTTTGAGAATGTTTGATACACCGTTTCGGCTCGTTTGTTATACAAGGCGTTATTTGACTGTAAATAATCATGATAACGTGCATCTGACAAAATTTTTGGCAGTGCTTTTTGTGGCAAAGTTGTTGAACAGACTTCCAACATTTTAGAATCAACCAACGATTTAACATAACGAGCAAAAATTGTATCTTTGTCGGTATTATAAAATTCCACCCAACCACAACGCGATCCGGGCCATGGTACTTCTTTGGATAATCCCTTCATAGCCATGCCTGGTACGTTGCTAATAACATCAGACAGTGGCGTCATAACAGCGTCGCCATAGACGATGTTGGCATAAATTTCGTCGGCTATGATAAATAGGTCAAATTCGCGGGCGATTGCCACAATTTCGGTCAAAACTTGTTTAGAATAGACCATTCCAGTTGGATTATCGGGGTTGATTATCAAAATACCACCGATTGACGGGTTGTATTTGACCTTGTTGCGCAGGTCGTCAAGGTCAGGAATCCAATTATTGGCAGGGTCCAGTCGGTAGGTAATATGTGGCGAGCTAGCATGTGAGGCCTCGGCGGAAGAATGAGTTGAATAGGCCGGGTTTGGTCCAATTACTCGGACATGTTCGTTTAGATTACTGTAAACTCGAGATATTGCATCACCTAATCCGTTAAAAAACAAAATATCTTCGGCCGTTATATGGGCGCCGCCAGCACTGTTGCGCTGATCGGCAATAAATTCACGGGTCGTCGTCAAACCTTTGGTAGGTGAGTATCCAAAAGCTGAATCGTCTGACATGACGATATCGCGAACGATTTCTTTGATCCAACTAGGCACACAGTGACCCTTTTGAACGGGATCACCAATATTTTCCCAAGCAATGGTTACCCCCATCTTTTCTATCCGCTTAGCGACGGCAACAATCTCTCGAATTTCGTAAGTTAATTCATCAGCACCACTGTAAACAATATTATTTCGCATATAAATAATAATACACCATTTTAATTACTAACGTTCCTTAAAAGCATGACTAGTATTGACAAAAACGTTACAATATGCTAATATGGTCTCAAGTCGGTTCACAGGTGGAAATCTGGACGACAAGCAGTTTGAAAATCAAATCATTAAAGTACATGTGATCCGTTAAAAGATTATATGTACTTACGGGTGTAAATATTAACACCACCTGCTACCGCACAAAACATCGTTTTTGAGCGACTAGTGGGTCAAAATGTATGGAAAACATACAAGGTCAGGGCAATGGCGGAAACAACGGGAATAAGAAAGGTATTTTTACCAATCTTAAATCCAGTGTTACGTCTGCCTATCTGTATCTTCTTCCTGCGGCAGTTTGGTGCTCGCTTGTTTTGATTAACATAGCGAAAATCAACGGTGCGTCGCTGAAGGATGCAGATAAGGCTATGGCTTCGACCGTAGTTATAGGTGTCGCTTTCTTGATAATTTCCAAAATGGAAAAATATCAAGTTAAGCAGATGGCTATGAATACGATCATGGTCGCAGTCGGTATGATTGCATACTATCTGTTGAAGTAATAATTACTTTCAGAAGTAGGCCACAAAACGTTACGGGAATCTACAATGCTAGATTCCCGTAACGATAAAACCCCTACGTGTACTTTAATGAATTGATTTAACTAACAGATGTCAAAGTATTGACAAAATAATGCAAATGTAGTATATTATGATTTGATAATCATATTTTGGGTTATTAACTTATGACAAAAAGACAAGGCGAAATATTAGGTAATAATGAGCAAAGCTCAACTGCTGGCATAGTGCTAACACTAGGCTTGATAGGTGTCACTATTTTTGGCCTAAAAATTCAAAATGGTAACTTTGATAACCCACTAAATAATGTTCA
>CAISVS010000132.1 GCA_903889015.1 uncultured bacterium
CCAACATAATCAGTAATATTGGAGTTAAAACCAGCCTTGAAGGTACCAAAACCATAATATGGGTGATTTGGATTTTTGATTTGGTCAGATGGTGGGGACCCGTATAGGTCGTATTTGGTGACGCCAAGTGTTTTTAGGTGCTCAATAGCGAATTTTTCTAACAGTGCGCTGACGCCGCGGACAGAATGCTGTCTAGAGCTGGCGGCATCTTTGCGGGTGGCTTTGCTGCCCAAAACCATAATAAAGTCCATCGATAATATCTCATTATCCATTGATGCAAAGATAAAAATTCCAGTACCAGCATTAAAATGTGATTGCCAGAATGTTTTGAAGTAATCAAAACTGCGCAAATGTGATCGTCCGTTAATCGTTGCAACCATTAAATCATAAAATATTTTACAGTTAGCATCATTTACCGGTACAACTTCAATTTTAATGTCGGCTTTTTGAGCTGAACGGATGCTGGCGCGCGTTTTTGGTGAAAAACTGGCGACAGTTGTGTCGATATCGGCTGAAATGTCGACAATGACGGTGTTGGCAGCTTGGACGGCGCACGATTTTAGCAAATTTGATTGTTTTAAGCATCGTAAGTTGTCATCAGTCGCTAACAACTCTGACTCCATTTTGACTGCAAAAACATGGTTGATTTTGGCAAATTCACGTAATTCTGGTAGTAATTCGTTTAGTTCATCAGTATTTTTGATACCGGGGCCCTTTGGGATATACCAAAAAGCGCCCAAAGTTGGTATTTTTCGCTCAAGCACCAATATGTATACATTGCTGACAACTAAATATCTTGTTGTCCAATTGTTGGCGCGTTTCATAGATGCAAATTCGTGAGCTTGAAAAATAGTACCACCATCAGGGTTGGCGATAATTAATGAGTTCCAGTTTTCAATTTCTTGTTGTGAGGCAAAACGAGCTGTCATTACTATCTATTGTAATAGCAAACCAGATAAAATAGCAATTAATAAGCTTTATTGTTTTGGAGCTGACAGATAATCAATTTCTTTGATGACATCTAACAGGGCTTGAGCGCGGCGAGTTTCGTCGGCGATATTTTTGGCAGCCAAATGAGCTGGAGCAATCAAAGTTTGGTCGTCGGTACTGCGGAGCAACAACAGATAAGTGTCAAATTTTTCTTCTGGGGCAAGGTCAAGTTTGTCGACAAGTGGGCGTAATTCAATCAGGGCGTCCTTTTTGATATTACTAAGGTCGCTATTGTCGGCAGGTGCGCTGACGACTGGAACGGCTACAGGTGTTGAGGTATGAGCAGGTTGAGGTAGTGGGGACTCTTCAAAACTTAAATCACTATTGGAATCTTGAGTTACGCCAGCTAAAACTTTGGCTAGCTCTTGATCGTCACTGATTGGTTTAGTTGTTTGCGGTTTTATATCCATAGCCCACCCCTGATTATGCTTATACTTATTTGATTAATACTGTATCATAGTTATATACATTACAGCAAGAAAGCGGGGAATAAATTATGTTAGATGATATTAATGTTTTGAATCAACGCGACCCAGGTGGCGCGCTTAAAATAGCTAGTTTGCAGTATCAGCAAGCTAAATTTAATTTGGACATTACTGATGGCGATCATGACCAACGTCAAATTACTGGAGTGGTAGTTGCAGGTATGGGTGGATCGGCCTTGGCAGCATTGTTGGTTAAAACGTGGCTAAAATCAGAGTTGTCGGTACCGATGGAAGTCGTACGCACATATGATTTGCCGGCTTATGTTAGTCAAAATACTTTGGTTATTGCCAGCAGTTATTCGGGTAATACCGAAGAAACACTAAGTTGTTTGGATCAGGCTAGTAAAAAAGGTGCTCAGGTGGCAATCATTGCGTCAAGCGGTAAATTGATTGAGTATGCGTCTGAAAAACACACAGCGCACATGCAATTGCCAGTTGGGCTGCAACCTCGAATGGCAGTAATCTATAATCTGTGTGCTTTGATTAAAGTTCTTGCTAATTTTGGTATCGTCCCAATTGAAAAACTTGATGAAATTGCAAACGTTGCTGACTGGTTGGCGGCTGAAACTGCTAAATGGGGAGGTGATGTGCCGACAGTTGATAATTATGCTAAGCAACTAGCATTGCAAGCAGTTGGCAAAACAGCTGTTTTTTATGGTGGTAGTTTAACGGCACCAGTGGCCTATAAATGGAAAATTAGTTGGAATGAAAATGCTAAAAATGTTGCTTTTTGGAATGAATTACCTGAATTTAATCACAATGAATTTGCTGGCTGGACATCGCACCCAGTCGAAAAGCCATTTGCCGTTTTTGATATTGTAAG
>CAISVS010000133.1 GCA_903889015.1 uncultured bacterium
AAGGTCGGGCGTTTTTTATGGAGGGCCAGGAGGGAATTGAACCCTCGACAACCTACTTAAGAGGCAGGTGCTCTAACCAGCTGAGCTACTGGCCCATTTACAAAAACTG
Organism: uncultured bacterium; assembly: GCA_903889015.1. Taxonomy (GTDB): domain Bacteria; phylum Patescibacteriota; class Saccharimonadia; order Saccharimonadales; family Saccharimonadaceae; genus UBA1547. The sequence goes on from CAISVS010000133.1 coordinate 110, forward strand.
ATTGTACACTATTACCTCTGTTGATACAAGACAGTTAATAGATATTATTGATGAATCGTTTATGTATTATTACCACCCGAAGCCCAAAAGTGGTATCATTGTATGCAGATATTGAATAATAATCTACCGAGAGATAAACCAAGAATTAACTATGACAACGAACAAGCAATTAGGTGCAAACGGACGCCAATTATGTAATCAGTTAGCTGTTGCTAAATCTGTAAAAAAAGAAGAGCATATTGGTCAATATATTAATATTGCAGGTGTTGGCCGAGAAGTCTCGGTTGCCTATGAGCAATTACGCAATGCGGCTGAATACACATCTGAACATTTGTTAATTCAAAAAGCGATTCGTCGTTTTTACATTCGAAATCTGTCTTTTCAAAATAATCACTTGGTTGGGCGACATGTCGCCGAGGAGTTGATAATTGAATTGATTCAATCCGGATATGTTGAAAATAATATATTACCGATTGAAACTATTGATGAGTTGGGCGAAGTGGTTCAAAAGCATTATGATAATTTTTGGCAACTAAAAGCAGCAGGTGTAAAGCCAGGCCTAGCCCAAGAATGGACATTGGACCTGTTGTCGGTTGAAAGTGAAAAATTTGTTACAAATAACGTAATTCAAAATATATTTGCTCAATTTACGTATCATCATTATCAGGCTATTTTACAAAAAGATTCATTCATAGTCGATCAGTCCGAGGCAGCGAATTACGAAGCTAGCCTGTATATTGCGATTTATAAGTCATTATTTAAGGCTGATATATCAAGTGTGCGCTACGAAATGCAACAGCTTTACTCTGTTTCTAGTGACAATATCAATGAATACGCTAAATTTCATCAAAACATCGACACTATTTTTGCCTCTGAATTAACAGATAAATTGACGCGTTATATCGATAAATATGGCGCACCACTAAGAGTGCTTCATCATATGGTCCAAGATAATGAAAATATTGTTGAGTTATTAAACAACAACGACCGTTTTTATTCGGCATATTCCGTCCAAATCGAAAGGGAATATAATCAATCGAAGTCAAAATTAAATCGTGGCTTGATAAAAAGCATTGTTTTCTTGTTTATCACCAAAGGTATTATTGGTGTAGCAGTTGAAGTACCTTATGATTTGTCGATACCGCCACATCAGATTATCATCATTCCGTTAATCATCAATATGTTGACGCCTATTGTATATATTGCTTTATTACGTCTTGGTCTTAAGATGCCAGGCAAGGATAATACACGCGCAATGCAACAATATGTCGATAATATGTTATATGGTGACCATACACAGGTCAACTTGTATCCAACCGTTAAAAAACACAGCTATCCGGTTGGTTTCAAGATCGCCTATGCATTGATGTTTTTGATAGTATTTTGGTTTGTAACAGATATATTAATGAAGGCTGGATTTAATATTGTTCAAGGTGCGATATTCTTTATATTCTTTGCAACTGCTAACTTTTTGGGATTCAGGTTATCACGTATGGTACGCGAACTCGAACTTATTACAGCAAAATCAGGCTTTTTGGCAACCATCAGAGATTTTATTTATATGCCGTTTATTTTGTTGGGGCAGTGGTTGTCAGATAAGTACAGCAAGGTTAATATCGTTGCTGTAATTTTGGATACAATTATTGAACTGCCATTAAAGACAGTACTTCGCTTGATTAGACAGTGGACTGAATTTATTAACGATAAAAAAGACCAAATTTAATCAGTTTTTGACAATAAATAAAAGCCGATATTACTCGGCTTTTATTTATTATTTACACATTCGACTTAAAAGTCGCTAGCTGTATCTTGGGATACTGCTTTGGTGTTGTCAATCTCGGCTTGCCATATCCAGTTGTCAATTTCGGGCGTATCGATACCATTTATCTTGATGTATTCAATGTTGTCAGCTAACTTTTGGCGATACTTATCGATAATGACTTGACCGTCTGCATCACTGATGCGACCAGATTCGATTAATCGGCTAAAGATAGCGATTATTAAGTCATAACGACTAGTTTTGTTACGGGCATGCATATCGAATGGTGTTGTGGTGCTGCCTTGTTCGATATAGCCGCGAACGTCAAAGCGACTGGCATCATTGATGTACTTAAACAGGATGGCTTCGAGCGTTTCAGGGTATCCATGGAAGTTACAAATGACTGGTTTATCGGTTGTGAATTGGTTGTTAAATTCTTCTTCACTGATACAATTTTGGGCTTGACCGAATCCACGTCCGGTAATCGAGCTGATGTTGACACAACGCAAACGAATTTCAGGCCATTCACGTTTTGCCAAGTCAATTGCCGCCATGACTTCTTTGGTTGGATAATCGCCAATACCAGCCAAAACAACATCAGGATCGTTATCACTGGCAAATTCCCAAGTCGTAATACCAGTTTTTAGTTGTTGACGAGCCAAATCTGGCGTTAACCAACGAGGTTCTTGAGTTTTTCCGGCAACTACAACGTTAATTTGTCTGGTCGAACTAAGCATTTTTTCCATAACAACTAATGTGCTGTTGCCATCGGCAGGGAAGTAAACGTCAACGAAATTGCCATGACGACGCAAAACATCGTCAATAAAGCCAGGGTTTTGGTGGCTAAAACCGTTGTGGTCTTGGCGCCAACCCGAACTGGTCAATATGTAATTAAGGGATGGGAATAATCCGCGCCATTCGTAATTCATCGAGTGTTTCAAGAATTTAGCGTATTGGTCGGTCATACTAGATACTACTTGAATAAATGCTTCATAGCTGGCGAATACTGAGTGACGACCGGTTAATGTGTAACCTTGGGCCAAGCCTTGCAAATTATGTTCGCTAAGCATTTCCATGACACGACCGTCTTGGGATAAATCTTTGTCCCAAGGTTTGATTGGCCACATCCAAGCTCTTGAAGTAGCGCCAAAAACGCCGTCAAGTTTGTTAGAATAGGTTTCGTCAGGTGACATCATACGGAAGTTGTGATTTTCTTCGTTTAATCTAAAGACTTCTTTGAGGTATAGGCCAGTGCGAATCATACTGCTGGATCCAATTGTTCCGGGTACTTCGGCGTCTTCACAAAATTGCTCGGCTGAAGGTAATTTCAATGGTTTATAGACAGCATCGCCACCGTGAGCGTGTGGGCTCATGCCCATACGTTGATGTTTTTCAGGTACGATATTGTTAACAAAGTCACCAAAACCTGTTTCACGGTCAAATAGTTCATTAATTTTGTATGATCCCAGCCATTCTTGCAACATTTGCAATTGTTCAGGGTCAGTTTTGGCTTCCATTAATACAACTTGGTGAGATAAACAGTTGCCTTCAACTTTGTTGCCATTAAGTTCTTTGACGCCAGACATACCTTTTTCGGTGCGCATAATAATCATTGGCATATGTGGTGAAACTAGGTTTTCGGTCGATTCTTTGATTCGCCAAATTTCTTGGTGAGCCCATTCTAAGGCCTCTTCCATTTGTTGGTCCAGATTATCGCCACTGACAAAACGTGGTTGGTATCCGTAACCTGTAAATAGGGCGATTAATTCTTCATCGCTCATGCGGCCAAAAATTGTTGGAGCCGAAATTTTGTAGCCATTTAAGTGCAAAATTGGCAAGACTGTTCCGTTGGTTTTTGGATTAACCAGTTTATTTAAGTGCCAAGATGCAGCAGCTGGGCCAGTTTCGGCTTCGCCATCACCAACTAAACAGGCGACAATCATGTTTGGGTTGTCCAAAACTGCACCATATGAAGTTGCTAGGGCATAACCTAATTCGCCGCCCTCCAAAATTACACCAGGTGTGCCTGGGTTAGAGTGGCTAGGAAAGCCATAAGGCCAGCTGAAATTTCGACAAATATATTCGATACCTTCGTAGGTATGGGTTGCTTCGGGGTAAAATTCTTGCAAAGTACCTTCCAAAAACAAGTTAGCTTGAAGGGCAGGAAAGGCATGGCCAGGTCCTAAAACAAACATCATTTCTTGACCGTATTTTTTGATCAATTTATTTAAATGCGCATAAATCAAGTTAACGCCAGGGCCTGAACCCCAGTGGCCAAGTAGTCTTGGTTTGATGTCGTCGGCTGTCAAAGGCCTTTCCAGTAAAAAGTTATCTTGCAAAAATATTTGTGCTGCTGTTAAATAATTTGTAACCCGCCGATACTTTTCGAAATCTGATATATTGTCATTCATAGTTATGCTTATTGTAGCGCAGTAATTGATGTTTGTAAAACCGCTAATGCTACAATTTATTATCTTAATTTGCTAAGATATAGATAGTGAAAATATTAGACGGTTCAGAACTAGCTGGATATATAAAAGAGCGCCAACTTAAACAAGTTCGGGCGCTTCGTCAATCGTGGCGCGTTATTCCGCGTTTGGCGATTATTAGGACTGGCGATAATCCGGTGATTGATACGTATATCAGGTTAAAAAAAGCCTACGGCAAAGATATTACGGTTGAAGTTGATGTTTATCAACCAACCAGTGTTGAGTTGCTGAATCAGATAAAATTGCTAAATAATGACGAAAACGTTCACGGAATTATTATTCAATTACCTTTGGAAAATACCGAGATGACTGAATCAGCTGTTAATGCTGTGACGCCTGAAAAAGATGTCGATGGTTTGGGTGAAAAGCCTAAATTTACACCGGCTACAGCTATGGCGATTGATTGGTTGCTGGCGGGTTATAACGTTGAACTTAGTAACAAAAAAATTGCCATTATCGGCAAAGGTCGCTTGGTTGGTGCGCCACTAGCGGAATTGTGGCAAAGTTCGGGATTTGACGTAACAGTTTATGGCAAACAGACGACGAACGAACTTAAAACAGCTGTTAATAATGCTGATGTTATTGTCACGGCAACTGGTGTACCTAGTTTAATTACCAGTGACATGATTCGTCAGAAAGCTGTCGTTGTTGATGCTGGCACAGCTGCTGAACATGGCAAAATAGTTGGCGATTTAGCAGCCGATGTTCGTGAACGTCAAGATCTGACCATTACGCCAATTAAAGGTGGCGTCGGCCCACTAACCGTAACTGCCTTATTTGATAACGTTATTCGCTCCGCCCGTCGCATTGCCGACGCAAAAGGTCAACAGGATATTTAAGCGGGAAGACCGAGGGCTTCTTTGACACGGGCGACGACTTGTCTTGGCGTCAGGTTGGCTTTGACGATGTAACTGTGAATGCCAAGTGATCGCAAATGTTTTGGTGATTCTTCTTCGCCAAGGTTGGTCAAAATAATAACAGGGATGTCTTTGCCCCAATCGTGTTTGCGGATAATATCAAGGGCTTCGACGCCGTCCATTTCAGGCATTTGTAAATCAAGTAAAATTAGGTCGGGTAAAAATGCTTCAACCAAGGCAACGCCACGTTTGCCGTTATTGGCTAATTGGACTTCAAATCCATCCGCTTCGAATTTCATGCGGTACATTTGGCTGATTACTGCGTCATCTTCAACAATTGCTATTTTAGTCATCTCTTTGATGTTACAATATTTTATAGTTAATTACCATAGGCTTTATTAAAAATCAGTAAAGAAAAAGTGGGGAAGAAATGCCGAATTTGCAACAAAAATTATTAAGAATAAATCAATTGGTCGAGCCTGTTATTAACGAGCTATTGACAATGGATATTGAAGCAAGAAATATTGAGGTTGCCTTGCATCAAATTAAATCTGGCGGCAAAAGGGTCAGGCCGGCATTGGTAGTTATTAGTGGTCAAATATTTGGCAGTGAAATTAATGATTTACTTTATCCTGCGGCTGCAATCGAAATATTGCATAATTCGACATTAATTGTCGATGACATTATCGATCATTCATTACTTCGAAGGGGTGTGCCGACAACTTGGAACAAATATGGCAAGTCAATCGCAGAATGTACGTCATTTATGTATATGGCGTCGGTTTTTGCTGGGCTTAGTCACGCTAATAACGCATCTAAATTAATTGATTTGTACAGCAAAACCTTAAAAGTAATTATTGATGGCGAAATTAAAGACATTTTGTTTGAGCGATCAGGTCGAGATGATGAGAATTTTGTTGTAGAAAACAGGTACAAAGTTATTACAGTGGATGATTGTTTGAGAATGATTAGTCAAAAAACAGCGGTGCTTTTGCAGGCCTGTTGTCAAGCTGGTGCTATATGTGCCGGTGCCAGTGATATGCATATAAAAACAATTGGTGACTTTGGTTTTAATTTAGGTATGGCTTTTCAGATTCGTGATGACGTATTAGATATTTTTGGCGATGAAAAAGAGTTTGGTAAACAAATTGGCAAAGATAT
>CAISVS010000134.1 GCA_903889015.1 uncultured bacterium
GATTGACACAAAGGCTTTACCAAGTGGTGTCATGACTTTGTGAGTGCGACCGTTAAGGACGCTTGGGCGTTTTTTCAAGTCGATTCGAGCAGCTGGAATTGTTTCGATTTCAAGTTCGATTTCGTCGACAACTTCCGAAATTTTGCCAGCTAGTTTGTCATAATATGACGACTCTTTTTTAGTTTCAAGGACTTGTTTGTCGCGGCTACCATCACGATAGATTGTAATACCTCGACAGCCAGTTTCATGAGCCATCAGATAAGCATCACGAACATCTTCGATAGTTGCGCTGTTCGAAAAGTTGATGGTTTTTGAAATAGCGTTATCGACGTACTTTTGGAAAGCAGCTTGAATCTTTAAGTGCCACTGTGGACTAATATCACCAGCTACAACGAAAGTCTTTTTCAAATCATCTGGAATTGAATCCATGTTTTGAATCGATCCGCCGTTAGCTTGAATTTGTTCAAGTAATTCTTCCGAGTATATTCCACGTTTTTTGAGTGCAGCTTCAAAATATGGGCTGCTTTGGAACATACGTTTGCCTTCAATTGTATTTTTGGCATAAGTTAGGGCGAATAGTGGTTCGCAACCGCTAGATGTTTCAGCTAGCATCGAGATTGTGCCGGTTGGCGCAATTGTGGTGCGAGCACCGTTGCGTGGTTTGATTTCACCTGGTTTGTCATAATACGATCCTTCAAAAGCTGGGAAGACGCCACGTTCAGTCGCCAGTTGTACGGATGCGGCGTCAGATTCATCTTGGATAAACTTCATAACTTTTTCGGCAACTGCGACGCCTTCGTCAGTATTATAGCCAATTTCCATGTCGATTAAGGCGTCAGCAAAGCCCATGATTCCCAGGCCGATACGGCGGATTTGGCGAACCATCAAGCGAACTTTGTCGATTGGATATTCGTTCATGTCCAAAACGTTATCGAGGAATCTGGTTGCTAGGTGGGTTGTTTCACGCAAACCGTCCCAGTCGAAATCTTTACCTTTGACAAATAGTGCCAAGTTGATACTGCCCAGTGTACAAGCGTCGTATGGTAATAATGGCTGTTCGCCACAAGGGTTGGTGGCTTCAATCATGCCTAGTTGTGGGGTTGGATTGGCGCGTGAACTGTTAATTCGATCGATAAAGATCATACCTGGATCGCCGTATTGCCATGCAAAGCGGGTGATTAGGTCAAAGACTTTTTTAGCGTTTAATCGGCCTACTTCAGACTTAGTGCGTGGGTTAATTAAGGCATAGCCGTAACCTGGAGTTTCTTCACGGCACCATTCGGTCAGTTTTGCGACAGCAGCGTCCAAACGAACGGTCTTGAGGTCAATATCGCGGGTTTGGTGAGCTTCACGAACATCAGCAACGAGGGCGTTAAAGTCAAAGCCTTTTTCGTAATCGGCATCTAATATTTGTTTGTCGATTTCGATTTGTTCAAAGAACTCTTTGTCAGTCGTGACTGAAATATTGAAGTTTGTTAGTGAAAATTCATCTAGTTTATAAATAGCGAACAACAAAATGTCGGGGTGATTAAAGTGTAAAATGCCCATGTTGGCACCACGTCGGACGCCACCTTGGCGAATTGATGACGTAATGTCGTTGTACATTTGCATAAATGAGACTGGTCCGGTGGTTGAACCGCCAGATGTTGATAAAATATCGTTTTTTGGACGCAAACGTGAGAAAGCGAATCCAGTACCGCCGCCTGATTTGTGAATCATAGCCATGTCGGTAGCAGTTTGTAAAATACCCTCTAGGTCGTCAGGCACAGGCAAAACGAAGCAAGCTGATAGTTGTTGTTTTGGCTTTCCAGTATTTAGTAAGGTTGGTGTATTTGGCAAAAACTTACGTGTAATCATAAGTTTGTAAAACTTAGTTGCCATTGCAATATGAGCTTTTTTGTCGCCACCATACAAGCGTTCAGACGTCGCAATATTATATGCAACCCGCCAAAACAAATCTTTTGGTGATTCAATTGGTGTGCCAGCTTTGTCACGCCTAGCGTAACGAGTTCGTCCAATATACCAAGCGTTTTCGCTTAGTTTTGGTTCAGGCAGTGATGCTGGTGCTGGTGGAATATCTTGACCGATGGCATGTATCTCGGCTAATTTATCCAATTCATTTAAACCTAATGTTGGTTGATCGATGTCTTTCATTTATACCCTTCCTTATCCCCATATGTTGTGTGTGTGTTGTAGTATAGAC
>CAISVS010000135.1 GCA_903889015.1 uncultured bacterium
AGAAAAATTCGGAACGAATTTTATCGTGACCAATTCCCGGTGAGATCACCAATCAAATAGTGACCGATTCCCGATAAAATTATAGCCGACCACCTGACCGGCTGAGATCACCAATCAAATCATTATCAATTCACGTTTATATTACTTTTTTGAAACTGGCAACTCAAACCAGAATTTGCTGCCTTTATCCTCGGTGCTTTCGACGCCGATTTTGCCACCAAGGTGGTTGACAAGTCGTCGGCAAATAGCTAGTCCTAGGCCAGTGCCGCCAGTATTGCGTTGTAGGTAGTTGTCAACCTGACTAAATTTATTAAACAGGCTTTCCTGGGCGTCTTTTGGAATACCTATTCCTGTATCAATGACGCTTATGATAACCATGTCGCCTTTAGTGTTGTGCTCGGTAGTATCAAGCTTGACATGGATATTGACGCTACCTTTTTCGGTGAACTTATAGGCGTTGGATAGCAGGTTTGTCATAATACGACTAAAATGGTTTGGATCGGTGTTTATGTACAGTCCAGGGCTAGACGGTGAGTAGGTTAATTTTAACCCTTTAGTAGCGTACATCAGGTGAACTTGGTCGATGGAATGATTAACCATATCATCGACCGAACAGGTCGACAAATTGAGCCCTAGCTTATGGGCCTCTAACTTTGACAGGTCCAGCATGTCACTAACTAAAGTAATTAGGGTCTGCGTGTTCTCATTAATTCTGGTCAAGACGTTTTGTTGTTCTTCATTTTGAGGGCCAATTTGTTGACGTTGCAGTAAACTGACATAGCCACGGATAACGGTCATTGGAGTTCGAAGCTCATGGCTGGCAACTGACATGAACTCATCCTTAATTTTATCGATTTGACGCAATTCGGTGTTACTTTCACGGATAGATTCGACGGACAGGGCGTTTTGAATAGCGACAACTAGGCCTTTATCGATCATTGATAAAACTTTGACATCGCGGTTGGTGTAATGAGAAGTGCGATGGTCACCAAGCAATAAATATCCAATTAAACCGTGATGTGTTAGAGGTATGATAACCTCAATTTTATGTTGGTTCATTAGGCGGCGCAATTCGGCTGATTTTGAATCAGTGTCGTCCAGTAGTGAAGCCAAGATGATTTGGTCATTTTTTTTGACTCTTTTTTTATCATTTTTGCTGTAATCAATTTGATTTTTTGCTAAAGTTTTTAGCAAATGGGCGGTAGCTTTTTGCATTGCAAGAGTTTCAGTCTTGGACAAAGGAATATAATTTGGCGTACCAGCTGTGATGTGATGCCCGTCGTGGGTATCTAGGAAAAAGAAAGCTTGATCACTTTTTAAGGTGTAAGCTATCTCGACAGCAACTTGTTCTAGCAAATGCCTAAGGTTAGTGGTTGAAGTTAAAATTTTATTAAATCGGTCAATAAAGGCATCGGAGTTGTAGTAATCTCTGTAAAAAACACGATTCGTAAATTGATCAAAAAAACGTTTGATTGGTGGAAAGATAATCAGCAAAGCGAAGGTCAACACGATGTCTAGAGGGTTTTGTGATATCAGATTATTATTTTCGGTGGTGAATAATCTTGAGATTAGGACAACTAACAGATAATAGACGCCAATTAATATACCTAAAGATAAAGTGTAGGCTAATGTGCGAACAGCTGCCAAGCGAATATCAAATAAGTGATAGCGAACGACGGAGTAATAAAGAGCAATGTCAAGGATAGCCATTGTAACGTGGTGGTAGGGGAATAAGTCCCAGATGCCCATTAATGGCATGATATACCCAGTTATAATTACAGGAAGGACTCCAAGGCCGAAACCGATAACGACTATCAGCAACTGTTGTTTGCGTGCGCCACGAGCGATACTTAAAAAATGGATACCACCTATGACTATAATTCCATATAGAACTGTAACTGCCACTCCATAAAGCCATGGTATAGGTCCGTATATTATCGAGTAATAGTCAAATATACTGCTTGATTTGACGACATCTTGGACAAATAAAGGACTGGCGGTATAAAAGAACATAACGACTGAAAATATCTGAAACCATTTTACGAATCGAAAAAATTTAGCATTACCTGTTAACTTTGCGACAAATAGCATAAAAAAAGTTTCAACCGCAATTGCAAATGCATAGCCTAGGTAGTTGCCAATTAGTCCGATGTTTTTGGGCATGTAACCAGCGCACGCAAAATCAAACATACTAATCCATATGACCAGTGTAATACTAAAGCCCGCATAGTACCGGTTAATCGGGTTTTTGTAGCCACCTTTTAACAGGCTGGTTATGCCCAGTAAAAGAACTCCAGCCATCGTAATAGAATCGATTATTACAAAGATATGCATACATAAGCATTATAATACATAATTTATATTTTTACGAAACTCTAAATAAGAGATTTGTCGTGAACTGATTGAAAATATATTAATATATGTTCAGATCGTCGGGATTGTAAGAAGATGTCGTGTCCTGGGTTGCTGGTTGGCTTGCAACAGGGTGAAAGTTTTTCATAAATTCGTCAACCTTTGCTACTAAGTCCGGTCCTTCGTAATCTGATTTTACCAAGTACAGACTGGCGCCAGCTTGGAGGGCTTTTTGTTTGTCATTTTCTTGGCTAAGGTTAGATGTGATGATAACTGGGATTGAAAGTGAGGTGTTGGTTGTGAAGGCGTGCAGGACCTCAAAGCCATTCATTTCAGGCATCATGATATCTAGTAATATGACGTCAGGTTTGTACTCAATAGCGTCATTCAATCCGTCAAGGCCGTTATTGCTGGCTTTTACTTCATAACCACCAGCCTCGAAGGCATACTTGTATAACTGCTGAATATCGGTATTGTCTTCAATGATTAGGATTTTACGTTTATTTTCCATGGCAGCTAACTGTCTCCTTTGATTTATATTACCTATAATATCGTATTGTTGGTACTATTTTCAACTATTGGCATCGTAAAGCAGAATTGACTGCCTTTTCCAAGCGTACTGGTTACCCATATTGTGCCACCGATTCTTTCGACCATCTGTTTACAGATTGCCAAGCCAAGACCGGTGCCACCATATTTTCGTTCTAGGTAATTATCGGCTTGCGAGAACTTTTTGAATAAATTGCCAATTGATTCGGGGCTAATGCCGATGCCGGTATCCGCAACGCAAATAGTAGCTAGGTGAGTAGTATTGTCTACGGTGGTGGTTATTTTAACACTGCCGCCACGATCCGTGAACTTGTTGGCATTAGCCAAAAGATTGGTCATTATATGTTCAAATTTTGACGTGTCAGTCTTTATTTGGACATCAACTCCCTCATAACTTAGACTAATAGATTTATCATCATATAGTATTTGGTCTTTTTCGATAACTGCCTTAATTAATTCTTGCAGTGGGGCTTCGGTCATTTGAAGGATTGATTTATTGGCTTCCATTTTAGCTAAATCTAGCATGTCGTTAGTTAAATTAATAAGTGACTTGGCACTGGTACCTATTTTAGATATGATATCCAATTGTTGGTCGTTCAGACTGCCTAATTGTTGGCGTTCTAACAGATTAGCATAGCCACTAATAATCGTCATTGGTGTACGCATTTCGTGTGATGTAACCGATACGAATTCATCTTTTTCTTCGTCTATTTTGCGCAACATTTCGTTATTGGCAGCTAATTCTTTGGTGGCGCTGTCGATTTTTTGTTTTAGGCTGGCGGCATTTACGTCTTTTATTTCTTGAATAGACAATGCATTTTTGATGGCAATTACTAAACCGCCTGCAGTCGTATCAAGTACTCTTATGTCCCTAGCGGTATAGCGCGATGAAAGGTGCTCACCAAGGCAAAGAAAGCCAATATTTTTTGTTTGTGTTAGCGGCACGATTATCTCAATTTTGCATTGATTCATCAGATTGCGGATTGGGTCATCGTCTTCTAGTGTCGAGACAACGATTGTTTGATTGTTATTTATAAAGTGGTCTTGTAGTTTTGAGAAAACTTCATAAGTCATTCGGCAATGATCCTTTGTACCGGCATTTATATATTTAGTGCCGTATGCAACACTGATTATGACTTGACCACTTTTTATAGTTGTTGCGATTTCATTAGCAGAATAAGTCAATAATTCTGGTAGATTTGCTGTATGCTTGGAGTATATATTATTTAGTCGATAAAAAAATTCATCGCTGATATAGTGACCTCTAAAAAATACTCGACTGGTTAATTTTTCAAAAAAGCTATTGATTGGCTGGAATATGAAAAGTAAGGCCAAAAACAAAACAGTGCTAACTGGGCTTTGATTTATTACAGAATTACGGTCTAAGAAAAATGCCGATATTGCTGCAATGGAAATGTAATAAATAACAATCAAAAATGACATTGATAAAATATAGGTCAAGGTATGGACGATTGCTGACCTGATATCGAGTAATTTATAACGAAAAGCACCGTAATACATGTAACCAGCTAGTAATAAAAGAGGTATATTGCCATAATTGGCCGTTGCATCAGAGTTTGTTATTAAGGGGATTACTAAATCCAAAGCAACCGTAGTTGGTATTGAAAGTAGTATGCCAAGGCCAATAACATTAATCTGCTGATTCTTGATACCCTTAGAATGGCTTAGTCCGTAGGTTACAATGACTACGATCATAGTTATTATATAAATCATGCTTAATACATAAAGCCAAATTAATGGTCCATATGTGACCGCATAGCCATCTTGATTATTAGTTGGAATAACATCGTTATTAATTAGTGGTGTCGTACTAAGTAAACACACAATCCATAATGCTACTGAAGACCAATTAATTAATTTACGGAATATTCTAAAATCGGCTACCCTGTCAACGAACATCAAGAGCATAATTAAACAACCTAGGGAAGCTGAATTTGCAACGGCATTTATGATATATAGAGTCTCAGTGCTGAATTGTAGTTGATTACTTAAATCAAAACTAACTATCCAAATATTAGTTAGAACGACAAAATAGAAAAAAAATCGATTGACTGGTCGTTTATAGCCATTTTTCAAAAGACTAGTAACTCCAAGTAATAGCATAGTAATTGCAATTATTGCGTCTATTCCATAATACATAGCGTCACTCATTCATAACCATTATATATCTAGTGCTATTTTTGGCAAAGAATGAAATTAGCCATAAATTACGAGAGTTATTCATCGATCGGGGCAATCTATTCATGCTAAGATATCTCTATGATAAATGATTTTCAAAAAGAACTAGACGTCGCGATTAAGATTGCCAGACAGGCAGGTGAAATTATGTTGAAATACTTTGATAACGATCAAAGTGTTAAGACGAAACTCGATGACAGTTTAGTTACAATTGCCGATACTATGATCAACAGTCTAGTTATCGAATTACTAGCTAAAGAATTTCCT
>CAISVS010000136.1 GCA_903889015.1 uncultured bacterium
AAACCGAAGAAGAATATTGGTGGTGCACCGAACAAACTTTAAAGTTTGCGGGCGATAAAGGCCCAAATATGTTGCTGGATGACGGTGGCGATTTAACTGGGTTAATTCATCAAAAACACCCTGAACTTTTGGCAGATATTAAAGGCGTATCTGAAGAAACGACAACTGGCGTCCATCATTTATACACGATGCTAGAAAAAAGCGAACTCAAAATCCCAGCCATCAACGTTAACGACAGCGTTACAAAATCTAAATTCGATAATTTGTACGGTTGCCGTGAATCACTAGCCGATGGCATCAAACGTGCCACCGATGTTATGTTAGCAGGCAAAATTGCCGTCGTTGCAGGCTTTGGCGATGTTGGTAAAGGCAGCGCTCAATCACTGCGAGGCTTTGGTTGCCGCGTTATGATTACCGAGATTGATCCAATTTGTGCTTTGCAGGCCCTAATGGAAGGTTATGAAGTCGTCACTATGGAACAAGCCGTCAAAGTAGCCGATATCTTTGTAACCGCCACTGGTTGCCGCGATATTATCAAAATCGAACATATGGCTGGCATGAAAGACTCAGCGATTGTCTGTAATATTGGACATTTTGATATTGAAATTCAAGTTGCTCAATTAAACGCCTTTGTAGGTATTAAGAAAGAAGAAGTTAAACCACAGGTTGACCTGTACACCTTCCCTGACGGACATACAATCATATTGTTAGCCGAAGGCCGTTTAGTAAACCTAGGTTGTGCAACTGGTCACCCATCATTTGTGATGTCAAGTTCGTTTACCAACCAAGTTTTGGCGCAAATTGAATTATTTACCAAAAAACATGAAATTGGCGTATATATGTTGCCAAAATATTTGGACGAAAAAGTTGCCCGATTACACCTTGATCAATTAGGCGGCACGTTGTCAATGTTATCGCCTGAACAAAGTGCGTATTTGAACATTCCAGTCGATGGGCCTTATAAGGCTGAGTATTACCGGTATTAATTGCTACTAATAACACTCGCGCAAATACATCGAAAACTTTTACTCTTTATCTGATAGAAAATATTTGATATAATAGCAAAGTTGCCGAAAAATCACAAAAAATGTATGCGCGAGTGGTGGAATGGTAGACACGCCAGCTTTAGGAGCTGGTGCCTCCGGGCGTGAAAGTTCAAGTCTTTTCTCGCGTACCAATATAAATAGACGGTTTTATGCCGTCTTTTTATATTTGTTTTCGCCAAGAAAAGCTTTGAACTTCACCCATTTCTATTCTCGCGCCATTCAGCTTGTGCTATCATTAATATAGTAATTGTCTGGGGGTAAAATAGGTAATGAGCAAAATCACACAATATCTGAATGAACACGTTTTGGGCGAAGTCACCAACAACGAAGCTGTTCGCGATCGATTTTCGCGCGATGGCAGCGTACTTAGTATCAAACCTGAACTTATCGTTCATCCACGCGTCACAAATGACATTCGCAAAGTCGCCCGATTCAGTTGGCAATTAGCCGAAAAAGGCCATGTACTACCATTGACTGCTCGCGGTGGCGGATCAGACAAAACCGGCGCTTCAATTGGCAAA
>CAISVS010000137.1 GCA_903889015.1 uncultured bacterium
ATTCCAACAGCCATCTTCTTTTAGCCAATATCTAACCCGCGCCATATTCCAATAGCTATATTCTAATAGCCAACCTTTATAATTCGCGTTTGAAACTTTTCTTGAATCGGCTCATCACACCACGCTTACCAATATGAGCAATCGCTGTTTGTTTATATTCACGTAATTGCGCCTGAATCTTGGCCTCAACGATATCAACCGCAGCCAAAATATTGCCAGTTGAATCTTTAGCGGTAACTACTTTATTTGGTACGTTTAAAATAACTTCAACTTCGTACTTGTTGCCATGATTATGATTAACCTGAGCCAGTTTTACATCGGCAGTCACACTGTTACGGGCATGCTTTGGTAAATATCTGTCTAATCGTCCAATTCGTTTTTCGACGTACTTGCGAGTGTTGTCGTCGACTTCATATGCAATACCTGTAATCTGAATTGATGTAATCATTCTACCCTCCTAATTAATCGGTCGATACTATAATTATAGCACCGCTTTGCCGGCCAGATAAGGCTGCAAAACTGTTGGTACGCGAACTCTTCCGTCCGCCGTTTGACCATTTTCGATAATCGCAATCATAATACGGCCTAATGCAAATGCCGTCGCATCATTAGTATGAACCAATTCCAGTTCACCTGTTTGACGTCGCACCCGCGTATTTAAACGACGTGATTGATAATCAGTCATATAATCGGCCGTGTGAGTTTCACGGTACTTGCCCTGCCCTGGCAACCACGTTTCCATATCGACACCGCGTGCATTTGGCTTGCCGATATCAAATGTACATTTTTGCAAAACCCGATAAGGCACCCCAAGTTGGGCTAATAAATATTCTTGAATAGCCACAAATAACAGATGCTCATTCGCACCATCATCAGCCGTTGCAAAACTTTCCATTTCGAGTTTATCGAATTGATGCATCCTAAAAATACCTTCCATGTCTTTGCCATAAGTACCAGCTTCACGGCGAAAACTAGTTGCATAACCTACGTAACGTAATGGTAACTGTGATTCTTCAAAAACCTCACCAGCATGCATACTGCCTAGGACGTGCTCGGCACTGCCCTGCAACCACAAATCATCGCCTTCCAATTTATACCTGTCATCACGTGGTTCTAAACGATCCATAGCGTCATACATATCAGTCCTAATCAACAGCGGAGGTAGAATTGGCGTAAATGGTTTAGACGAGACCGTCAAGCAGGCGTTTTTAGCAATTTCAGAAATTATAGATTCGTTGCCTAATGTATTAATAACGTATTGAACAATCGCCAATTGCAATCTAACCAAATCACCTTCAATATATGCAAATCGACTGCCCGTCACCTTAGCGGCACGTTCTTTATCAATCCAACCTAAATTAGCCGCAATATCAGCATGGTTTTTAGGTGCAAAATCAAATTGCGGTACGTCACCGACCGTTTTAGTGACAACATTTTCATCTTCGGTAGCACCAATTGGCACATCGCTAGCAGCCATGTTTGGTACTTTTTTCAAAAGTGTTGTAAAGTCGACATCGACTTCTTTGAGTCTAGGTTCGACGACCGCCAGTTGATCTTTGACTGCTTTGCCGGCCGCAATCAATTCATCTGTTGGCTTGCCGCCTTTAGTTTGCGATACAATTTCGTTGCGCTTTTGACGCAAATCATCAGCCTGAGTCAACAATTCACGTCTTTCAGAATCTAAACGTAATAATGTAGTAATATCTACATCATATCCCTTGTGTTTAGCATTTTGTTGTACTGCCTCGGCGTTATCACGGATAAATCTAATATCTAACATATCATTATTGTACCAGATTTTTCATCTGTTGATAAAACTTATTCAGTACGTAAAGCTTCAATCGGATTCAACTTGGCTGCTTTGCGTGCTGGCAAGATGCCAGATGAAACAGATACGACTACCAAGCCGATGATTACAATTGCAATATTCATCGGCGTAAAAACAATCAAGCTAACATCACCAATATCAAGCGCTTTGCTGATAATCGGATTAGCAATCGTGCCCAAAATTACAGCCAAACCTGTGCCAATTGACCCGCCCAGAAGTCCTATCCACGCTGCTTCCAACTTAAACAACCGGCCAACATCTCGACGACGCATGCCAAGCGCCTTCATCAGCCCAATCTGTTGTGTGCGCTCTAATACACTAATATATTGAGTATTAATAATCCCAAAGACCGATGTCAAAACAGCTAAAGCGCCAAATCCCAGCAATACACCCTGCAAAACATTAATAAAGGTATTGATTACACCCAAAACGTCAGCTGCTGTTTGCGCCAAATAACCCATGCTGGTCAAATCGTCCTTCACTTTTGTCGCTTGACTGGCGCTAGTGGTCTCTACTGAAGCAACCAGATAATTGCCATAGCTACGAGTACCAAGATTTATATAATCATACAAATCCTTTGCGGAATGATTGGATATTAATAATGAACTTTGAGCTCGAAAAGCTAAACCAGATTTACTACTGACACCTTTGACGGTATAAACAAAAGTATTGCTTTCAGGTGCCGTCACCGGTGATGATAATTTGTCAGCAACTACATCGACTGTTTTTCCGACAGCGTCTGCATTACTACTAAATCCAAGCGCTGTTACATATTCTTCGGTCAAAATTATTTCATTATCACCTAAATCACCGTTAACTGAGCCGGCTGCAAATTTAAGTGTCACACTAGGGCTAAAAGTGCTAATCGTTGCAACATATTTTGCTTGATCTGAACGAGTGACGTATTTAATTTGCGGACTATAATTTGGTGACACCGAAACTACACCGTCAACTTTCAAGATTTTGTTAATATCATCTTGAGACAAATATTGTCCAGAGAATAATGAGCTTGACGAAACCGTCACGCCGCCAGTATATTTTTGTGGACCTTGTTGATCAGTTGGCGCCTTTTTTGTTACGCTCAACTCTTTGACGTTAGTGTTAGCATTTACTATTTCATCTGTGTAGGCTCGTCCGCCAACACCAGCCGCCAATGATAGAGTAATAGTAAAAGCACCAACGCCGATTGCTAAACTAGTCAGCAACGTTCGAGCCTTAGCTTGTTTTAGACTTCGTCCAGCCCTTATCGCTATGTCACGTAATTTCATTTTTTCATCTCCTTGATTGAATCAATCTTGCCGTCTTTGATATGAATCTGAATATCACATCGGGCCGCCAATTCTGAATCATGAGTCACGACAAATAGAGTGATTTTGTTCTTTTTATTATAATTAAATAGCAAACTTTCAACTTTACCACCAGTCACACTATCTAGATTTCCGGTTGGTTCATCGGCAAATAGAATCTGTGGACTGTTAACGATTGCTCTGGCGACAGCTAAACGCTGTTTTTGACCACCAGACAAATCCCGCGCCCGCGATTTTATTTTATCCGCCAAATCAACCGCCGTTAAAGCCGCCTCAATCTTTGATCGACGACGACTGGCCGATAAATCAGCAATTTCAAGTGGTAAACTGACATTGTCATAACAACTTTCATTAGCTTGAACGAAAAAACTTTGAAAAATAAAGCTCATTTTAGTTGAACGAAACCTATCGACATCTTTTTGACTAAGTTTCAATATATCTTTACCGTCAATAATAATTTCACCGCTATCTGGTCGATCAAGACCACTCATAACGTGCATCAATGTCGATTTACCACTGCCTGATTTTCCCAATATCGCTACACTAGCACCATCTGGAATCGTAAAACTTATATTTTTCAACACCTAGAAAGCGTTGTCGCCTTTGCCATAGGTCTTCGATATTTTTTTC
>CAISVS010000138.1 GCA_903889015.1 uncultured bacterium
AACGTAATTCAATTTTTAGTATAACAAATATTAACAACCTATGTAATATGCCAAGTAAAAACCCACACCGCGGGTGACGTTCGTCGGAGCGGAACGGACGGCAGGACCCGAGGGGGGTTTAGCTTGTCACATTTCCCTATTTACGTATCAAACATAGTGCTATAATAGTTACTAGTATTGCTTATGGGGAATAAATTACGTGGCTAAAAAACTGTTTAAATCACGCAAGCTCAGCGTGTACTCAAATCTATCACACTCACGCAAAGCCAAAAAAGACACTGCGGCCCGCAAACACGCTCAATATTTGGCGTCTTTGCCAAAAAATCCTATTAAGCGATTTTTTTATCGTTTACACCCTAAACGAGTTTTAAAATATTGGTTTAGCAAACGCGGCCTAATAATGTTCCTAAAAATTACTGGCGTAACTATTCTACTTATCGGACTACTTATTGGTGGTCTTTTTGCATATTTCCGCAAAGATATTGATTCAATTCGACCGGGTGAACTAGCGAAAAATATTCAAACTACTGTTACGACCTATTATGACCGCAATGGTGAAGTTTTATGGGAAGATAAAGGCGATGGCGACTATAAACTAGTTGTTACAAGTGAAAATATTAGTAAATACCTAAAAGACGCAACAGTTGCGATTGAGGATCGCGATTTTTATAACCACGGTGGCGTCAGTCCAACCGGATTATTACGCGCGGTATTTAATAACGTTAGTGGTGGTGGTACGCAAGGTGGGTCTACTCTAACTCAGCAGCTTGTCAAACAAGTCTTTTTTGCCGATCAAGCCCAAGAACGTGGCCTTGCCGGAATTCCTCGAAAAATTAAAGAAATAATTCTGTCGATTGAAGTTGAGCGAATGTACAACAAGGATCAAATTTTAACGTTATATCTGAACGAGTCGCCATATGGCGGACGACGTAATGGCGCTGAATCTGGTGCACAAACTTACTTTGGTGTGTCAGCTAAGGATTTAACTTTGCCTGAAGCAGCCTTACTAGCCGCTATTCCTCAAAATCCATCCGTTTTTGATCCATATAACGTTGCAGGACATACTGGACTAATCGAGCGTCAGCACACAGTCCTAGATTACATGGCTGAACAAGGTTACGTAACCAAGGCACAGGCCGAAGAAGCAAAAAAATATCCAATCATCGACCATATTGTTCCCGAAGCCAGTCAATACACTAACATCAAAGCTCCACACTTCGTTCAAATGGCACGCGCCGAACTTGAAGCCGACTTAGGTAAAGCTACTGTTGGTAAAGGCGGACTGAAAGTCAAAACTACGCTAGATTTGCGCATCCAAACAAAGCTCGAAGAAGCCATGAATACTATGTTTAATTCATACGTCCCTGCTTGGGCGGGATTCAGCAACAGTGCTGCAACAGTCGAAGACACTAAAACTGGACAAATAGTCGCCTTAATGGGCAGTCGTGACTTCACATGGCCAGGATACGGCCAAGACAACGCCGCAATTGCCTATGTTCAACCTGGTTCAACCATTAAACCACTCGTTTATACTCAATTATTCCAACAAAAAGCAGCTGGTTTAGCAAATTATGGCAGTGGTAGCGTACTAAAAGACGAAAATATTGACGCAATTTACGGTGCAAAATTACAAAATGCCGATCAAAAGTTTAACGGCGATATCACTATCAGGTCTAGCCTCGCAACATCTCGCAATATCCCAGCCGTCAAAGCAATGTATATCTCGGGCGTATCACAAACTATCGACACAATCCACGCTCTTGGCGCAAGCAGTTATTGTACACAAGGCGATGAAGTTCAAGTTGGACTAGCAGCTGCAATCGGTGGATGTGGTCTTCGGCAAGTTGATTTAGTTAACGCCTATGCCACATTAGGCCGACAAGGTTCGTACAAGCCACAATCAACCATACTCGAAGTAACAAATGATTCTGGCGAAGTATTGAAAAAATGGGTAGACGTCGCTGGTGTTCAAGTTGTCGACCCACAATCGGCCTATATCGTTAGTGACATATTAACTGACGACGTTGCCCGCGCACCACTTGATGGACGTCACGCCAAAGGAATGGAAATTCCTGGAGTTAAAACCTCCACCAAGACCGGTACATCAGATAAAGGCGGTAGTGCCAAAGATATTTGGATGGCCAGCTACAGCCCAGCC
>CAISVS010000139.1 GCA_903889015.1 uncultured bacterium
ACCAGATTGTTTAGCGTGTTTACCTTGAACGTCTGAATTGCCTTTGATAGATTCACGGAAGGCAACCTGAGGTTCACCAATATTGGCTTCAACCTTAAATTCGCGCTTCATACGATCAATCAAAATATCCAAGTGCAACTCGCCCATTCCTGACATAATTGTCTGACCAGTTTCTTCGTCAGTATGAATACGGAAAGTAGGATCTTCTTCAGCTAAACGTTGCAAAGCGATACCCATTTTTTCTTGGTCGGCTTTGGTCTTTGGTTCAACTGCAATCGAAACTGGAGGATCTGGGAAAGTAATTGATTCGAGTGTAATTGGTTTAGCGATATCAGATAGTGTGTGACCAGTAAATGTACCTTTTAAACCTACAACGGCAGCAATATCGCCGGCGTCGATTGAGTCAATATCTTCACGTTTATCAGCGTGCATACGAACGATACGGCCGATACGCTCTTTTTCACCAGTTACGGTATTAAGGACGTATGAACCAGCTGTCATTTGACCGCTGTAAACACGGACGAAAATCAATTTACCGACAAATGGGTCAGTTGCAATCTTGAAAGCTAGTGACGACAAAGGCTCGTTGACATCAGGTTTGCGTTCAATTTCGGCACCAGATTTAGGGTCATGACCCCAAATACCACTAACATCCAGTGGTGATGGCAAGTAGTCAACAACCAAGTCCAGGACTTTTTCAACGATAACACCACGACCATCGCCACCGGTTACCAAATAAAAGTCGCCAGCCAAAACGCGTTTGCGTAAAGCACCCTTTAATTCATCAATTGTAATTGAATCGCCACCCTTGTCCAAGAAACGCTCAAACAATACATCATCAGCTTCGACAGCGGCTTCAACCAACAGATTACGAGCATTTTTAGCTTTTTCAACCATATCAGCTGGAATTTCACCAACAATCAATTGATGATCAGCATAATCTTTGTAGGTGTATGACTTCATATCAACTAGGTCAATAACACCGTTGATGTCTTTTTCAAAACCAATTGGCAAGTGAATCGGCAAAGCGTTTTTAGTCAAACGGCGGTGAATAGAATCAAGTGATTTGTAAAAGTCGCCACCAGTTTGGTTAATCTTGTTAATAAAACAGATACGAGGAACGCTGTATTTGTTAGCTTGGCGCCATACAGTCTCAGATTGTGCTTCAACACCCATCTTACCGTCAAATACAGTGACAGCACCGTCCAAAACACGTAGCGATCGTTCAACTTCGGCTGTAAAGTCGATGTGGCCTGGTGTATCAATCAAGTTAATCTTTTTACCCTTCCAGAATGCTGTAACAGCAGCTGAAGTAATCGTGATACCACGTTCGCGCTCTTGTTCCATCCAGTCAGTCGTGGTTGCACCTTCGTGAACCAAACCAATTTTGTGAGACAAACCAGTACGATACAAAATAGCCTCAGTAGTAGTTGTTTTGCCTGCGTCAATGTGAGCAATAATTCCAATATTTCGTAGGTCCACTAGAGGGACATGTTTTTCTGCCATTTGGTTATCCTATTATCCTTTTTTAATTATTTTTGCCACTTAAAATAGCTCTTGACATAATTTTAACAGATAATCATACATATTACTAGAGTTAAAGTATACCAACTATCATACTAAGGTATTGTTGCTGACACGACCGGAACATGACTTTCGACGGTTGAATTATTGCCAAGTTGACCCGATCCATTTCCACCCCAACAATAGGCATTATTATCAGATGCAACGGCACATGTAGAAATACTTCCAAGACTAATGAATTTAATGGTCTTACTACTCAAAACACCAGACCTATCGACAGCAACAGGAGCATAGTTTGTATTTGTCGTGTTATCACCAATTTGACCATTCCAGTTTACGCCCCAACAATAAGCATTATTATCAGAGGCAATAGCACAAGTATGATAATATGCATTTTGATTGGTATAGACCGAAAGTACGGACTTGCCACTTAGTGCGCCAGCCGTATTCACAGCAACTGGTACAAAACTACTGGTGTTTGAATTATTTCCCAAAGTACCATAATCATTTCTTCCCCAACAATAGGCGTTATTATCCGAGGCAACAATACATGCATATTCTGCTCCAACCGACAAAGAAATTGCTGTTTTACCATTCAACACACCTGTTGTATCAACTGGATACGGAGAATGTCTTTGACTTCCATTAGTATTACCCAATTGCCCACTACCATTGTCACCCCAACAATACACAAGATTATCCGAAGCAATCAAACACGCTGAGTATTCGCCTATACCGATTGACTTAACTGTTTTTCCATTTAAATAACCTGTCGTATCAACAGCAACAGGCACTAAACTTTGTGTTGTCGAGTTATTACCAATCTGACCAGCATTATTCATACCCCAACAATACGCTTTGTCGTCAGATGCAATCGCGCATGTATCATACTGCCCTACTGCAATTGACTTTATCGTCTTGCCACTTAAGACCCCGGTCGTATCAACTGCTGTTGGCACCAAAGCATTAGTTGTCGAGTTATTACCGATTGCACCATACGAATTCCATCCCCAACAATATGCTTTGTCATCAGATGCAATAACACAATTATTATAGTTACTACCAGCCAATGATTTAATCGTTTTGCCATTTAATGCACCCGAAGTACTTACGGTTACTGGAGTCATACTATCAACCGCAGAATTGTTACCTAGTGCACCAAAAGTATTTGCCCCCCAACAATATGCCAAGCTATTTGTACCAGTAGCACAAACATTCGAAGATCCAACCGCAATCTGCTTCCAAACAACACCACCACCTGGCGCCGTATGCCCAGACCAAACACCATCAGCAATTACACCGGGGTCTGTTGATGAAACGTGAAACGCTGTCAGTCCAGCATTAGTTGAAGTTGCACTTAAGTTATAGTCATTCCCAACTACAGTATATTGATAATTTGTACCACCTGATTTTGCTAAACCCTTACCACCGTTGGCAGCCGCTTCGCTGGCAGGATACGATCCTGTAGTTGCTTTATCTAGTTCTAATGTAGTTACAGCATTACGAATATCTGATTTTAAAGCAGCGGCTGATGCTTTTTGGACTATGCCTGTGTATGAGACTATCGTCACGGCGGCTAGGATGCCTATAATCACAACTACAACTAGTAGTTCGACAATTGTGAAGCCAATTGAGTTGGTAAGATTACTGTTTGGCTGGCGACTGTTTGATTTTACCTTTTTTGCTTCAGCCCAATAATTATGTAATGTATTTAAAACATTTACCATTGTTTGTTTCCCACCCAAAAGTTATTAGTACTTTAATCTTAACATTATATACTCATTAAACATAATCAATATAACAAATTAAAAAAGCCGAACATTTGTCCGGCTTTTTTAAGATAAACTGCGTTATTAAGCGCGAGCAAAGTGTGCGAAAGCACGGTTTGCTTCGGCC
>CAISVS010000140.1 GCA_903889015.1 uncultured bacterium
GCATTTCATGATTTACAAACAATTTAACACATATGCGGGTTTAGCTCAGTTGATAGAGCGCTTCCTTGCCAAGGAAGAGGTCGAGAGTTTGAGTCTCTTAACCCGCACCATAAAGAAATCCCCAGTTAATCTGGGGTTTTCTTTATGGTGAGAGCTGTGCCCAACTCTCGACCTCAGAGGGTGAGAGTGAGAACTGCCCAGAATGGCAGTTCGCAAGGCCGGAGCATGGATTGCGAATGCAACCAAGCGAGGCGGGGTCGCGAAAATTTGCAAAGCAAATTTATCGTGACTGAGTCTCTTTTTCTACATGCACCTTTTATAGTCAAGAGCTTACTACCGCGCCTACAGGCGCCGGGAGTTCTTGAGTCTCTTAATCCGCACTATAAAGAAATCTACAGTTAATTCGGCTTTTTCTTGCCATATTCCAATAGCTAACTTCCAATAGCCAACTATATTTTCTCTTTTGTCATAAACTTCTTGACGCTGTCAACCGTATCCATAAACTGACTTGGGAAGATAATCGTACTGTTCTTTTCAACTGCAATCTCAGATAATACTTGCAAATTACGTAACTGTAATGCAATCGGATGGCTGGCGATTATGTCAGCTGCTTCACCTAATTTGGCGGCACTTAGAGCTTCGCCTTCGGCAGCAATAATTTTGGCACGTTTTTCACGTTCAGCTTCGGCTTCTTTGGCCATTGCCCGTTGCATTGAATCTGGCAACTGAATATCCTTCAATTCAACATTACTGACATAGATTCCCCACTTTTCGGTCGCTTGATCTAAGATCGCCTTGACCTTGTCATTTAAGGCTGTAGTTTCACTCAAGACATGATCAAGTGTGGTTTGACCAACGACATTTCGGACCGTGGTTTGGGCAATTTGATAAGTGGCTGATACAACATTTTCAATTTCAACAATTGATTTGATTGGATCGACGATTTGATAATACGCTACAGCTGCAACATCAATTGAGACGTTATCTTTGGTAATAATTTTTTGAGTTTCAATTGGCAATGTAATTGTTCGCATTGCCACTTTGCGCATTTGATCAATGATTGGAATAATAATTCTAAGGCCTGGTTGCATCACTTCTTTACGCACTCTACCTAAACGAAACACCACACCACGCTCATATTGGTTGATAATTCGGATACCGTTGGCAATTATGATTACAATTATTATCAATAGATAAATAAGAAAAATATCCATAGTACTTCACTCCTTTGTTAATGACTTAATTGTAGGACTATTGCCGTTTCACGGCAAGTCCCCAGTTCGACCCAAGTGGCTCCTCCCAGCAAGCGGTCGGCTAAAGCCTCCCTATATCCGCTCATTGCGCGAAAAAATGTAAACACTTTTTCGCTTCAATCGCTTCACGACTGGGGTTGTTTTGCTTGCAGCAAAACCCCCAGTTCGACCCGAAAAGTAGTCACGTCAAATAAAATATCTCAGCCTTAAAGGTTGAGATATTTTATTTGGTGGCTCCTCCCAGGGTCGAACTGGGGACACAAGGCTCTTCAGGCCTCTGCTCTACCACTGAGCTAAAGAGCCACATATGTGGGTGGTTGTTGTATTATATCATCTTGCAATGTACTTTGCACCTGAAGTCTTCAGGCCTCGTCACGATAAATTTCCTTGAAATTTTCGCGACCCCGCCTCAGTCGGTGACATTCGTCATCCGGCTTCCGGCCTTGCGAACTGCCATTCTAGGCAGTTCTCACTCTACCACTGAGCTAAAGAGCCGTACATATGCACGGGTGGTTACTTTACTAGACTATTGTAGGTGAATCACCTCTATTTATCAAGCGCATTAGTAATCAAAGCTTCAATCAGACTACTGTATGACAAACCTTCTTGGCGCCATAACTTTGGATACATACTAATATTTGTAAACCCAGGCAATGTATTAATCTCGTTTAGATACAATGTGCCATCATCAGATAAAAAGAAGTCGATACGTGATAAACCCTGACCACCAACAACAGCAAATGTTTTGACAGCAATTGACCTAATTTTTTCAGATAATTCAGCATTAATATCAGCTGGAATAATTGCTTGCGACTGACTGGATGCGCTGTATTTAGATTCAAAAGTATAAAATTCACTATCAGGCCGAATCTCACCGACACCACTAGCCTTGGCGTTGGCACCATTACCCAACATGGCAACTTCTAATTCTCTGGCGTTAATCGCTTTTTCAATTAACACTTTTACATCAAATTTATGCGCTTCATCCAAGGCTGATGATAATTCTTCATCATTTTTCGCTTTATTGACACCAACTGAACTGCCGCAACCAGCTGGTTTAATAAATAAAGTATCGCCAAGTATTGCCGATAATTGACTAAAACTCGGCAATGGTTCACCCGCCAAATGTACAGCATAAGGCACGGTTACAATACCGTTTTGTTCTAATAATTGTTTGGTTAACACTTTATCAATACAAATAGCCGAAGTTGCAATTTCACAACCAACAATCGGAATATGCATTAATCGCGCCAATCCTTGAACGGTACCATCTTCGCCATTTTCACCATGCAAAATTGGCAAAATGACATCTGGTGTAACAAATTTAGTATTCGGCAGAGTTGTAAACTTTTTAGTACCTAAAATTGGTACTAATTGTGACACATCAGCCAAATCAGACGCTTGATCGAACGAATCTAACAACCACCATTTGCCTGATTGATCGATAAAGGCCAGTTCGACATCAAATTTTGTTTCATCCAGCGCCGCAAAGACATTGCGAGCCGAAGAAATTGACACGGTGTGTTCAGATGATTCACCGCCAAAAAGCAACATAACTGTCGTGAGTTGTGTCATACATAATAATTATACGATGTATACTAGATATATGCAAAGAGTACCACTGGCGGAGAGAATGCGACCAACCTCGTTAGACGAGGTCATTGGTCAAACTCATTTACTGGGCGATGGCGAAATTTTACGTCAAATTGTCCGCAACAAAGAACCCGTCAGCTTGATATTATGGGGACCGCCAGGCAGCGGCAAAACAACTTTGGCTCGAATTATTGCCAATGAGGTAAAAGCTGAATTTATTGAGATATCTGCCGTCACTAGTGGTAAAAAAGACGTTACAACAATTATCGAACATGCCCGTCAAAATTGGAATTTGCAATTACGCACCATTTTATTTGTTGATGAAATTCACCGTTTCAACAAAGCCCA
>CAISVS010000141.1 GCA_903889015.1 uncultured bacterium
ATGTAATGCGCCACATAGCTGGCAAGGCCTCTTTATTTTCCAGTAGTCCTGCCCCAGTCTCAACAATTAAGCGTTTAACGCCGTAATCTTGCATAGCATCAACAATATTTTTTGTGCCGATTGACAATACTTGATTCTTTTTGCCGGGGATTGTACCCAGTGCAACCAAAACGGCATCATGGCCTGACATCGCAGCTTTAACAGATATTATATCCAGTACGTCGCCTGTAAAGACTGTTACTTTGTCGGCAAGGTCGTCCAACTTACTGGCGTCTTTGCGAACAAAAACGGATACCTCATAACCTTTTTCGAGTGATTGTTTAACTAATTCTTGGCCTGTTCCACCCGTTGCTCCAAATATAAGTATTTTCATGATTTAATTATATACCGAATTACTTGGATAATGTCTAAGATTGCAAGTAATTGAAAATGAAGCCAAATTCCGTAAAAACCATAACCAAATTCATAAGATTATCCTTGATTAACTTTGGCAATACCATTGTTTTAAAGCCCTCAGAGGTTTTGACATTGGCGTCCTTGTTGTACCAAATTGTATGAGTAATTTCGTAACCAACCTTAATTCTGTCGTCAATTTCAACTATGTAATTTTCGACGTACAGATTACGAAGAACGTATGATAGGTATGGTTCGGCTGACAATATATTTACACCCAATTCTTCTTTGACTTCACGATGTAAGGCTTGTAAAGGTGTTTCACCTACTTCAACGCCACCACCCGGTGTCCAGTATTTGTCGACGCCGTAGCCACTAACTAGTAGCACTTTTTTATCACGAATAATAATCGCTCTGGCGGTATGTCTCATAAATTTAGTATATCAAATATCGTATATTATTATAAAAATTATTTATGTTTTTTTAGTGTAAAAAACGCATAACGTTAATGTATAATCATTATTATGAATAATCGAAACGATTTGACTCATCTTTACCCGAAAATTAGTGACAGAACTGATAATATGAACCATCGGGAAAAGTTTAGAAATATTTCTCGAGATAATTTTGAAAAAGATACGAATGTTTACCGATATTTTCCGACTGTCGCAGCTTTAATTACTGTGCCAGTAACGTTATTCGTAATGCTGGTTAATTTACTGAAAGAAGATTTAAATTCAGGTAGTTATGATTTGCTGATGCCCGTACTAGTAACTGGTGTTGGGTTTTGGATTTTTTTGTCGATCATATTTTTTGGCTTGATTACAAAACGTTTACAAAAGATTGGTGTCGAGAATTCATTATTTTTAGTTATATATTCTTTGTCAGGTTTACCGTTGTCGCAATTTATTTATAATATACATCGGCATCTTGATGGTAATGTTGATTTTTTGTTGTATACGCTTAGTTTGTTTTTTATGAATATTTTAGTTACAACAGCAATCATGCTGGCAATGAAAACTGATAAAATTTCTACAAAAACTAAATATATTTTATTTGTAGCTGTGGCTGTATTTTGCTTGTTATCAGCTTTTGCAAACAATCGATAAGATTAGTTTTTAATTTTAATGCCAAGCGATAAAGCAAGTTCGGGTGCAAGGCTAACTAACTGCGTATAATCAATCGTCATAGCCTTTAACCCTTTGATGCCGTCGACATTAATAATTTGCGATCCAGTCAGATCAACATTTTTTGACTTAATATCAACCAAATTAATCCTTTCAAGCATGCAGTCATTAAAAATGATATCTTTTATATCTGATGACGTAAATTCTGATTCAATCATAGTGCAATTGGTAAATTTTACGCTACGTAAGTTTGCCATTCGAAAGTTTGAAAGGTCGAGGTTGCAATTAATAAACTCGACATCCAAAAGTTCTGATGAATTAAAATCAATTCCCTGCATGCGGCAACCGTCAAATTTTACTCTGTTAAGTTTGCTATCAGACAATTTGCAAGCAGTTAAATTTGAAGATTTAATTATTACATCGCGCAATTTTGAACCTGTAAAATTTGATTCTTGAAAATTACAATTTGTAATAATTGTTTGTAAGATTTCGATGTTTTGTAGCTGTAAATTGGTAGAGACTTGCTTGTCGATTTGTTTATCTTCATATGATAATGATATATTTGTTGTATCAAATATTGTTACCGATAATTCATCATTGATTTCTGGTTTGCTGATATTCATAACCTTATTCTAACAAATTAAGTTATAATAATACGTATTAGGTGAAAAATAAAATAGGGGTCAAGTCCGTGGATAGCGTAATAGGCGTAAATAATCTGAATAAAATCTATGGCAAGAGTGACTCAACTTTTGCAGCTCTAAAGAATATTAATTTGGATATCAAACAGGGCGAATCTGTCGCTATCGTTGGTAAAAGTGGATCAGGTAAAAGCACCTTGATGCATTTATTGGCGCTACTTGATTCACCGACTGATGGTGACATCGTTATTAACGGCAAACTATCGTCTAAACTAACTCGTCGTGATAAAGATTTATTACGCAACAAGCAATTTGGTTTTGTTTTTCAACAGTTTTTCTTAAACGCTAATAATACAGTATTGGACAATGTCATATTGCCACTTAAGATTGCCGGAATTGGTCGACGTGAACGAAATATGCGCGGCCTGCAAGCATTAAAAGACGTTGAACTTGGCGATAAAGCTGGTAATAAAGCCAATAATTTAAGTGGTGGTGAAAAACAGCGGGTTGTTATTGCAAGGGCGCTGATTAATAACCCTAGTATTATCTTTGCCGATGAGCCAACCGGAAATTTAGATAGCGTAACTGGCGAAAAAATTGAAGAAATCCTATTTTCATTAAATAAAAATAAAAATATTACATTAATTATCGTAACTCATGATCATGAATTGGCCGGACGTTGTGGCCGACAAATTCGAATGAAAG
Source organism: uncultured bacterium (assembly GCA_903889015.1). Classification (GTDB taxonomy): domain Bacteria; phylum Patescibacteriota; class Saccharimonadia; order Saccharimonadales; family Saccharimonadaceae; genus UBA1547. The sequence goes on from CAISVS010000141.1 coordinate 2,867, forward strand.
ACGGCATGATGATCGGGGGAGAAAAATAATATGAAATTATGGGATATTATTAGCTCGGCAACATCAAATATGTTTCGCAGTAAAGTGCGAACGGGTTTAACAATTTTGGCAATTTTTATTGGCGCATTTACGATTACTTTGACGGTTGGTATTAGTTCGGGCGTAACGACTTATCTGGACAAACAAGTCAGCAACGTTGGCGCAAAAAATGTATTAATTATTAGGCGCAAAGTTGAAGTAAATATGAGCAATGTCCTGAAAAAGTATGAACCAGACCAAAAAAGCAATAGCGCTCAAGCGGCACTTCTTAGCGCAATGCTAAATGATGGTGATGTTGCCAAAATTAAGACTCAATCAGATCTATCTAATTTTTATGCAGTTTCGGCTGTTAGCCCGTCATATATAAGTGGAACAAACGGTGATAAATATCAGGTTGCAACTCAGCCATTTATTGATGGTAGTCAATTTGAATTAATTACTGGAAAATTAGTTAGCGGCAAAGATACTCAAAGCGAAATATTATTACCGAGTGTGATGGTCAGCGGACTTGGATTTTCATCGAACGATGATGCGATTGGCAAGACTGTGGAATTTGGCATTAAAACGCCAGATGGTGTCATGAAAACAGTTTCAGCTGTTATTACTGGTGTTCAACAAGAATCATTAATTACTCAGGGCGGCGTATTTGTAAATATAGCTTTGCAAACTAAATTGTTAGCTATTCAATACGAAGGAGCGCCAGTTGAAGTCGCCCATCGCTATATTGGCGTGACGGCTGAATTTGATAGTGCATTAAGTAAGGATGAAGTCAAAACTATCAAAAATAGCTTGGCTGATAAGGGCTACTTAGCAAATACGGTCGAAGACCAAATTGGCATTATTAAACAAATCATCGATGCTATTACTTACGTATTGATATTCTTTGGATGTATTGCCCTGTTGGCGGCAAGTATTGGTATCGTCAATACATTGTTTATGTCA
>CAISVS010000142.1 GCA_903889015.1 uncultured bacterium
AATATCGAAACTTGGTTTACAAAAATTTAATTTAATAATGGGACTTTTCCATTTTGCACAGGGCATACTATTAATTGTATTAAGTAAAAACTTTACATTACCTATTAGTGGTAGCTTTTTAAAGTTTAATGAAGCAACTTTATCATTGCTGCCAACTACAAAAACATTATTTGATTTGTCGCTGCCGACATTACTTGCGATGTTCTTCTTTTTATCGGCTGGTTTTCACTTCGTGATTGCGACTGTCTACAACAAAGAGTACAACAAAGATTTAGATTCTGGAATTAACAAATTCCGTTGGATAGAATATTCGATTTCAGCCAGTATTATGATGGTGTCGATTGCGCTGTTAGTCGGTGTCTACGATATTATGAGCTTGCTGATGATATTTGCCTTAACATCAGTTATGAATTTAATGGGTATGGTTATGGAAATTCACAATCAAACCACTAAAAAAACCAATTGGTTAAGTTTTTGGATTGGTAGCGCGGCCGGTGCGATTCCTTGGGTTGTGATTGCGTTTTACTTTTGGTTGTCAGCTGACAGCGGTAAAGCAGCACCTGACTTTGTTTATTGGATATTTGTATCAATATTTCTGTTCTTCAACGCTTTTGCGATCAACATGGTGTTGCAATACAAAAAAGTTGGCCCATGGAAAAATTATCTGTACGGCGAGCGAGCGTATATTATCTTGAGTTTGGTTGCGAAATCATTGTTGGCTTGGCAGGTTTTTGCCGGCACATTAAGGCCATAATTTAGTAATATGTCGGCGCTGATTATTAAATTAATGGCTGACGGCGCATTAATTCCAATCTTGTTATTAGGCGCCTACGCTTTAATTTTTAAGATACCAAAAGGTCAACGACTTGAGTCTTATAAAAGAATATTAATCGCCGGATTAACTGCGTATTTGTTGGCAAAGTTGATTGGTACGTTTTATCAACCATCTAGTGAGCGACCTTTTGAAGTATTAGGCAAGGTGGCTGGAGCATCATTTTTGAATAATCCTGGCTTTCCATCTGATCACGCCTTATTTATTTCTGTTATTACCTGTGCTGTTTGGTTTGAAACTAAACAGAAGCTAATCACAGCAATTTTAATTGGTTTGACGATTACTGTTTGCGTTGGACGTGTTTTAGCCTTAGTACATACGCCAGCTGATGTAATTGGCGGTATTATAATTGCTTTAGTTGGTTCGCTTTGGTATTTGAACATCGCTCCAAAACCTGTCAAATGATGGTATAATAAGCTATATAGACGGAGGTTTTATATGGCAAAGATCATCGAGACAGATACGGAAGAATTATCTATCATGTCATCATATTCACTGTGGCGGAATGCGCTAGTTGGTTTAATTTTGGGATTAGTATTTTACGGTATATCTGCGCTTATCGAAAAATACTATAATTCACCCGTTGTAGCTGGTGGTATCGCTGTTATTATTTGCGGTGCAATTGGTATTGTCATAATGGCAAGGATGTATATGCCTCAAACTTTGATTATTAACCTGGCAGCTGCCGCGACTTTATGGGGACTGGCGGAATGGACAAATGGCCTTGGTTGGTTAGAAGTTGTAATTTGGAGTGTGATGTTATATGGATTAGCTTATGTTGTTTTTTCTTGGGTAGCTAGATTCACAAAAGCGACACCAGTCGTGATTAGTGTGATTATAATAATTATCGCTGCTCGTACTGCTGCTGCTTTATAATGCTATACTGTTAGTATGGATCAAATCATTCTATATATTGTTTTAGGTGTAGTAGTTATTGGTTTTATTACCGTATTATTTATGTTAAATCAACGTTTGAAAGAAATTAAAAGTTCAAGCGCGGTTGAGTTGTTAAAAAGTGACGTAACTGAACTATCTCGTGGTATTAACATTTTGCAACAAACGGTTGGTAATAAACTTGATCAAAATAATACGACAATGCAAAATTCGATGCAAAAACAATTAAGCGAGAGCGCTAAATTAGTGGCAGACGTAACGCAAAGGTTGGCAAAATTAGACGAAACTAATCGTCGTGTGGTTGATGTGGCGGATGAATTAAAAACTTTGCAAAATGTTTTACAAAACCCTAAACAACGCGGTGTTTTCGGAGAATATTATCTTGAATCAGTACTTGATAACATTTTACCAAGTAAAAATTACCAAATGCAGTATAAGTTCAAAGATGGTGAAATTGTTGATGCGGTTGTTTTTTTAGATAAGGGTCAGATATTACCGATTGACAGTAAATTTAGTCTTGAAAACTATAATCGTATGGTCGGCGAGGCTAACAAAGCTGATCGTGAAAAATTGCTTGCTAAAGTTCGAACTGATTTAAAAAACCGTATTGATGAAACCAGTAAATATATCCGCCCCAGTGAGAAAACAATGGATTTTGCATTTATGTTTATTCCCAGTGAGTCGCTGTATTACGATTTGTTGATTGGTGATGTTGGTACTGGATCAAGTGCGCGCGATTTGATTGAATATGCATTTCGAGATAAAAAAGTTATTATTGTTAGTCCGACTAGCTTTATGGCCTACCTGCAGACTGTTTTACAGGGCCTACGTAGCTTGCAAATCGAAGAGCAGGCTAAAGACATTCAAATTCGAGTTGGGCAGCTGGGGCAGCATATTGGCAAGTTTGATGAATATATGAATAAATTAGGTCGGTCACTTGGCCAAACCGTCGGTCATTTCAACAGTGCTCACAAAGAATTAGGCAAAGTCGACAAAGACGTCATTAAAATAGCTGGCACCAGTCCGGCGGTTGATGCTATGTTACTGGACAAACCACAGATAGAAGAATAGACCTTTCTTTATATACCACCCCCTCTTCCCCAACCCCCCCCTAAGATCGCTACTTAGATCACGTTATATAAAAATAAATATCCCTGCCTTTTATCAACACCACCCCTCCATCCCATCATTCCTCTGAATATCCTGTTTGTCTGACGCGCTAAAACTAAATTGCTTTATTCTTTGTTGTCTGCGGAACGACCTTCCTGTATGGTACGCGTGGACGGTACCATAAAGTGAAGATCGCCTTCACGCCAATTGTTTTGCTAAATAGCAAACAATTGGGTTCAGGTGGT
>CAISVS010000143.1 GCA_903889015.1 uncultured bacterium
AGTCGTCAAAATAGACGATTGTACTTGAGGTGTACCGACGTCGTTCTTGTGGGTTTGTGTCAAAGCAATAGCTTTGGCTTTGTTGTCTGCTGTAATCATTAGTTATGAATTGTATCAAAGTTTCGTCACTGTTTCAACCCCTAATTTTACTCTTGTAAAAAATAGTGTTTAATTAGGGCAATAAGTAGCGCACAATCACGATACCCGAACCACCATTACCGCCTATGCCCGTACCGCCACCTCCTCCACCACCGCCACCACCGGTATTTACAACTGCATTGAAACCATTGCCATTGCCGCCACCTCCTAAACCGCCGATTCCAAAATAAGTTCCAGAATCAGATGAAGATCCACCGCCACCAGCATAATATGTTGGGGTACCGCTAATACCATATTGCAAACCGTTCCCTCCATATCCATATGTATTGGAATTAGCACCCCAACCAGCCGAAATACCTGGACCACCAGCTTGACCGGCCCCACCGCCTCCTGATGCACCACTATAATTATTTAGATTAGCTGTATTTCCGGCTGCTGCTCCGCCAGCCATACCCTGACCAGCTGTTCCTGCACCACCGCCGCCAGTAACATTCGAAGTTGCGCCGCCGCCAGAGCCACCCGCCACACCAGAACCACCATTCCAACTTCCACCACCACCGCCGCCTATTGCGGTCAGGCTGCCAAATACGGAGTTAGCACCATGAACACCAGCACTAGATAATGAACCTGACCCACCCGATCCAATAGTTACAGTTATTGAGCCAGGCGATACAGCATAAGATGTGCTATAAATCAGACCGCCAGCACCGCCACCACCGCCGACATCACCGCCGCCACCTCCACCGCCAGCCACCACCAAAACATCAACACTACTAATTCCACTATTTACAGTAAAGGAATCACTACTATTAAAGGTATGTATTCGATAACCGCCAATATCAGCAATTGTACCCCCACTAGCATAAAGGCTTGAACAAGTGCCTAACGTTGGGATTGAGTCATTTGTAATACGATAATTATTAGTACCATTACTAGCGGTAATACAAAATGTCTGCGGGTTAGTTGAATTATTAAAACTATAGACTAAATTATTAGTTCCACTTTTTTTCAAACAAATATTAGTAGTACTTTCAGCAATTGAACAATCGTAAGTCGACGGATAAGCACTGTTAATCACTTGAAAAACCTTTAACTGTTGCGAGCTGCTGGATAAATCAGATTGAAGCGATGCGACCGTGGCTTTATTAGAAATAACAGTGTAACTAACAATAGTTATGGCAGCCAAAATACCAATGACGACAATTACGACTAGTAATTCGACGATGGTGAAACCTTTTTGGTAGATAGTAGGTAGTAGATAGTAGGTAGTAGAATCTCGGTTTTTAGGACAAGACGAACAGACTGGTGTGTTTGAATTGCCCACAGATTCAGCACCGTTATGCATATGATTAAGTATAAGCGAGATGACTGGTCGTTACAAGCTAATCAACAATACCCAAATCGGACAGCAACTGTGCCTGATCTATATTCCAATCAGCGATACTAATGCGGCGTAATTGCGTGCAATAGGCGCCGGTTGCAAGTTCTTTGCCAATATCTTCAGCCAAAGTCCGAATATATGTACCACTGGAAACATGCGTTTTGATACGAATTTCAGGATATGTATAATCAATTAATTCCAAACTATGTATCGTGATTTGTCGTTCGGGAATTTCAACAGTTTTACCAGCCCGTGCCAAGTCATAAGCCCGCTGACCATCGATTTTAATAGCGCTGTAAATTGGCGGACGTTGAGTGATTTCGCCAGTAAATTTTGTTAACGCTGTTTTTACCTCATCGACAGTCGGAATTTTGTCAGATACATCTGTAATTTCACCTTCAATGTCCCCTGTCGTACTGGTTCGACCCAGTCGAATCGTCGCCTCATAAACTTTGTCCATTTTGCTGTAATTACCAGCGTTTTTGCATTCTTTGCCGATGACCAAAATCATCAAACCAGTCGCAAATGGATCCAGTGTACCAGTGTGGCCTACCTTCATCTTTTTGCCATTTTGACGCGACAAAACTCGACGCACACGCGCCACAACGCCAAAACTGGTCATACCAGCTGGTTTATCAATCAGTATTACGCCGTCTGTCATATTTAATACAGTATAGCATTGTGGCTCCAAACTCTAATAGCTATGGCCATTTACTGCCATATTCCAATAGCCAAATTCTAATAGCTAA
>CAISVS010000144.1 GCA_903889015.1 uncultured bacterium
CGATAATCAGATGATCGATAAGTTCAACTCCTAACAACTTACCAGCCTTCGATAGCCTATCTGTTACTTCAATATCCGCCGCACTAGGCTTTAATTCACCACTCGGGTGATTATGCGCCACGATAATCGATGCGGCGCGGTCGGTTATGGCGTCGGCGAAGACTTCGCGGGGGTGGACTAGGCTACTGGTTAGAGTGCCGATGGTGATGATGCGTTTGGCGATCAGGCGGTTGGCCCCGTCGAGCGTTAGGACGACGAAATATTCTTGTTTTTTATCACGAATGTCGGCCAGTTGTTCGACGGCCTTCTCTGGCGAGTCGATGATTGGCTGGTCGCTGTCGATTAAATAGCGTTTTGATAATTCTAGTGCTGCCAAGATTTCGGTAATTCGCGCCGGCCCCATGCCAGTCACCTGCTGTAATTGTTGGTACGTGATATTAGCGCCAAATTCACGCAATAATTTCAAAGTATTGTCGGCGATTTTGCCAACATCAGCTTGTTTGTTACCGCTGCCTATCAGCGCCTGTAACAATTCAAAATCTGACAGTGCCGCTGGGCCTTTGGCCTGTAATTTCTCGCGCGGGCGGTCGTGGTTTGGGATTTGATTTATGCGTTTCATTTTTTACTCATGGTTAGATATCAGATTAAGAACTAATTTAATTATTTTATCCTTAGACTTTGGCTGGCTTTCTGCGACTAATATCGTTAGGGCTGTCAGCGCGGATGGTGTCATCCTGTTAACGTTTAATATGTTGGTTTGTTTTAACAGCCAAACAAAGGCAAAAGCGCCAGACCGTTTATTGCCGTCTGTAAACGGATGGTCTTTGACTATAAAATACAGCAGATGCGCCGCTTTTTCCTCGGCACTTTCATATAAATCTTTTCCCGCAAAAGTTTGCATAACGTTGCCGACTATCCCTGAAACAGCGCCTTGGTTACGCTCTGTTCCAAAGATATCTGTTGCTTCAGATTTGCTGATAAGCTGTGATTTTAATTCAGTAAGGCTGTCAGAAATTTTTTCGGCAGTTAATTCAACTTTTTGCCTTGTCAACTTGCCTTTTCGCAAAGCATCTCTGTCGTAAGCTTCTAAAGATAGCCAAGTATCAGCAAACATCGATACTAGTTCTGCTGCGTCATGCGGACTAACGACTGATCCTTGCGGCAATAAAGTTTTGATATCATCAACCACACTTAGAAATTGAGTATAGTTTTTGGCTATGTGTTTTTTATTAACGACAAAACCATCCACAATGTATGTTCGCAGTGTTTTGGTTGCCCACTGCCGAAAGAGTGTCGCCTTTTTACTGTTAACTCTGTAGCCTACAGATAGAATCATATCTAGGTTGTAATGTTTGATTTCTCGTTTTATTTCCCTTTTACCCTCTGTTTGAACTATCCGGAAATTCCGGATAGTTGCTTTTTCAGCTAACTCCTTGGTGCTAATAATATTTATAATATGATCGTTAACAGTACGAACGTTAACGTTAAAAGCGTTTGCTATCTGAGCCTGCGTGGCCCAAACGGTTTCATTTAATAAATCGCCACGCAATTCAATCGCCCCGTTTTTTGCTTGATAAATTACTATGCTGTCGTTTGGTTGTGATTTTTTCGATGTCATATTAAATACATAATACTGCTTGTGCATAATATATTCAACTTGTTCTAAGTATCTTGTAAGTTAGCAGCGCCTGCAATAACTCAAAACCTAACAAAGTTTGGCCTGCAATTTCTCGCGCGGGCGGTCGTGGTTTGGGATTTGATTTAGGCGTTTCATTTTATATTTATCTATATACTATCTAACACTTACAAACTACTATTTTTTATTGACATTACGCTTGTAGCGTGGTATATTTGAAGCATCATCATGACGAGTTACCTTGAAGCGTGAGTGCTGCAAGACAATGCTCGTCTTTTTTGATGCCTTTTGCTCTTCAAGTTTGACTTTATTCACAGATACAAAATCTAGACGATCGGCATACTTGCTTAATAATTGCGAAAATTTATGTTTATTTGGTATAACGATATGGCCAAGCTTGCCCTGATCATCCAAATATTCACATAGGCTTAAAAAATCACCGTCACCGGTTACAATTACTGCTTGATCGTAGTTATCTATTTCTTTTGCAGCAGCATATAAAACTAAGTCGGTATCAACATTACCCTTTACTTTAACGCTTCCATCTTTGTCTTTGTATGATGTCGTAGGTTTAAGAACAAGCACATACCCGCAACGTTGCAAATACGCGTACATACTTTCGTGACCTGGTAGATTACCTATAAAAAGAAAAGCTTCATCAACTTTTAACTTGTCACGCAAATAACGACGGAACTTCATGAAATCAAGTTTCCAGCCACTATATATTTTATGACCTTTATGAACTACGTCGTTACTAACACCCATATTAAGGTTCTGACTGTCTATAAAAGCATAGACCGTAGGATATCGTGAGTTCATTGTTTTAACCATAAGCTTATTATAAGCTATTGTTAATTATATTGCCATAATGTGCCAATTATTGACGATGATATTATTCAATGATTTTTGTAATATTTCAAGTTTTGCGATAAAATGTTAGGTGTATAAACCAGCAGATTATTTGGTCAACGTGCCAATTTATGCTTGTTTATATATCAGTTAAAAGGCCGGAAAACTGGCCGTATTTTTATTTAAAATAAAAATAAATTAAATGGCAAAAAATAGCCAACAACGCAAAGAAGATGTGGCAAAAGAATTACCAACCAATATTTTTAAGTGTGAATCATGCGGCAAAACGTCGC
>CAISVS010000145.1 GCA_903889015.1 uncultured bacterium
CATAGCATCAGATACGTTTTTAAAGGATTTGCCTGGATTTGCGCTAACTGACTTCCCTGTTTTATATGTAGCTGCAATTATATTTGTTGTTATGTTGATTGCCTTTTTAGCTGGCACATTGCCATCACGCCGAGCTGCCAACCAAGATCCAATTGAAGCCTTACGTTACGAATAAAACTCGGTCATTTGTCGGCGGGGCGAACCATTTCGATTTCTGGCAAATGCTTGCCATTTGTCAACGCTGCTACACCGTCCGTAATATTTTTTTCTGTTTTTATAAAACCATTTTGAGTGTAAAAATTAATAGCATTTTGATTATAGCTAACGACATGCAGATAAATATCCTTATCATTTCCAATACTATTTAATGCCTGATTTAATAACTCACGTCCAATTCCCTTGCCTTGCGCTTCTGGTAGTACATAAATTGCACCAATACGGTTTTGATTGCTGTTTGCGTCAAAAAATGGCATTACAAAACCAACAAGTTTGTTGCTAGCTTTTGCGACAAACACTTTACGCTCACCACTGTTGATAGTATCATGCCATCTGGCGATTTTAGTTGATGTAAGTTCGCCATTAATTCCCTCGATGCGTGTCCGAATGTCTTCAACTGTTATTCCTAAATCTGAGTTTGGATATATATCTATCCAAGTCTGTCTTTGAACATTAAAAATTTCGGCAGCATCATTAGGTATAGCTGTATCAATTACAAAATTTTGCCGTAATGTTTCTGGACTTTTTTGTATGTTCATGTCCATAGTATAGCAAAATATGCGTATTGGCTATTAAACAATATTTTGATACCAATTATTGGTATGTTAATATATAATCATTAGCATAAGTTATTTATAGATAATTAATGTAAGGTGGAGTGAATATGGTAAAAACAAAATCAATAAAAAAATATCAACTATTATTTGTTGTTATTGCTTTGATTTTTACATTTAATTTGGGTATTTGGACTCGCGCGTACGGCGAGCAAGCTGGCGGATCACCTGAAAGTGGTTCGACATCACATATTAGTTCATTATATACTTCATTGCAGTCAGCTGGCTTTGGTAGTGATACCGATACTCCAGACTGGGGTACTACATGGAATCGTGTCAAGACAGCGGCTCAATGGACGCCAACTGGTACGGCAACGGCTGGTGACGTAGCTAGCGGTAAGACTTTTTACGGTTCAAATCGTAGCCAGCAAACTGGTACTTCGGCTGCTCCTGGTAATTGTCCAACTCAAGAACATCAGGATAGTTACGGCGCACCAATAACGCAAACAACTAACTGTACAGATACAGTTGCATGGACGGTGCCTTCTGGCAGTATTGCTGGTTCCGAAAAGCAGGACGGCAGGACTGGTCTAATTTGGAGCAACCTAGTTTATAAGAGTTCCAACACGGCTACTTTCAGCTTGTCGTCTGCTACTGACTGGAGTTGGAATGCAACGCTAGACAACAACGTGGCTGTGGGTGGTAAAACTGCAATTACACTATGTTCTAGCATGGGCAATGGCTGGCGTTTACCGACTCAAAAAGAGCTGCAGCAAGCTTATATAGATGGTTCATTCTTTAACTTGAGCCAGTCGGTCAATAGTTTTTGGTCATCAACGTCATATAATGGTGATAGCTCATGGCTTGTTGCCTTAAGTGACGGTTTCATGGTTAGCAGCGGTCAGTCTAATACTAGCCATGTTCGCTGTGTTAGATAAGCTGGTAATTATATTTGTATTTTTCATTGCTAATATCTTCGTTTTTTGATTAAATAGACACAAGCATTATGTTTAAAAAATCCAAACATATTTGGGCGGGACTAGTAGGTGGTGACGAAGCAACTAGAGATAGTCTGTTTTGGGGATATCGACTGGTTTTATATATCTTTGTAATTACAATTGTTGTATTGTTAGTTCAGTTTATCGGTGGTAATAAATCGTTTGCTTCAACTTCTGTATCGATATCTGATACCAGTGCTGCAACTGTCGTTAATACTGGACAACAAATATTATTCGATTCAACAACACACCATACCAATGTAACAATTGATTATAATACCAGACAAATGGCTGGTTACGCCTGGAGCACTGACTTGGGCTGGATATATTTTGGCGGTGGTGCTGAAAATCCTAGCGGTCCAGTTACTTCTGATTTGCACGGTTTAATTAGTGGTAAAGCAAAAGTTTTAGATACGGGTAATTTTATTGATTTTAATTCTTCTCCGGCTGGTGCGAATGTCACTATAGCCTCGGCAACTGGTATATTTAATGGTTTTGCTTGGAGTGAAGATTTAGGCTGGGTCGATTTTAGTGGTGTCTCGGCACCGGCATTTTATTTGGACGTATTGCCGCCAAATAATCCCGCCTCTGTAACAGCAGTTGGTAATCCCGGAAGCGCATCGCTAACGGCAAATCATTATTATAATTATTCTGACGTTGCATTTAGTTGGAATGTACCTGATGATAATTCTGAAGTGACTGTACCATCTGGTATTGCAGGATACTATGTCTATTTTGGGACTGATGATACTGCAAATCCATACACAGCTGGCACCTACCAAACAACTACCAGCTTTACATATTTAATTGATGCAGCAAATAACGGGCAACAGTATTATCTACGTATGCAAACAGTTGATCAAGCTGGAAACCGAAGCAGTTCAGCCACACTATTTAATTATAAGTTTGATGTTACAAAACCGATTAATCCAGCATATATAACGGTTTCACCAGTTGGATGGTCAACAACTAACAGCTTTGATTTTAGTTGGCCAGTTGGCTATGATAATGGCACTGGATCATCAGGTATGGCCGGCTATCAATACAAACGGGCTGGCAGTGGTGATGATTGGAGCGCAATTGTGCCAGTAGTTAGTGTAACTAATTTGACGTCATATCAAAATGGTCAAAATGATTTTTATGTTCGGAGTGTCGATGCGGCTGGGAATATTGCCGATGGTTATACTGTAGTCCATTATTATTACAACAATGAAGCGCCGATTGCTCCAGGTGGATTAACGGTAACTCCTCCAAATGCGACAGCTAACAGTTTTGCTTTTGATTGGAATGAGCCTACATCAGTTAGTGGTATTAAAGGTTATTATTACTCTGTAAATGCTCAGCCAACTATTAATAATTCTGTTTATACCGAAACGCGTTCAACTGGTACTATGCCGGCTGCTACTCAACAAGGCTTTAATACTTTTTACGTTGTTGCAATTGATAACTCTGGACAAATAAATTGGGGTAGTTATTCTCATATTGAATTTGAATGTAATACCTCTGCACCCGGAGTGCCAAACAGGCCAATTATATCTGATAGTTCGGATAGAAATTCGAGTGATTGGGCTTTGACTATCAAGTGGCAGGTGCCGTCCGTTGGTGTTGTCAGTAAATTCTTTGTCTATCGATCGACTGACCAAACTACGTATACAAAAATTGCTTCGATAAGTTCGGTTGCATATACCGATACTGGATTATCGTCGACTTCAACTTATTCATACAAGATTACCGCCGTTGACAGTGCAGGTGCTGAATCGGCCTTCTCGTCCATTGTAACTAAAACGCCAACTGGTAAATTCGCTGAACCGCCATTAATTGTGTCTGGCCCAGACTTTAAGTCAACAGCAACAACAGCTGTCGTTACTTGGTCGACTGATCGTCCTTCGTCTTCATTTGTCGCCTACTCGGTCGATGATTCATACAATGAAAGTCGTGGCATAGTTGACGGGGTTACTTCACATAAAGTTATTTTGACAGGCCTACAACCGGGCACAAATTACCACTTTAAGGTTCAATCTTATGATGAAAATCGTGATTATTTAGCAGCAGACTCGTATTCGTCTGTTTTCGGATTTACGACTGATGTTGCACCTGGCGTAGCCGAAGTCGTGATATCTGATGTTAACCTAACATCAGCAATAATCAGCTGGAAAACAACTACTATTGCGACGTCTAAAATATATTATGGTCAAACAAGTACATACGGTCAGGAACTAACAGATAATTCTGGATCTGGAGTTTCAAACCATACGATAAAATTAACAAATTTGTTTCATTCCAGCACGTATCATTTCAAGATTATTGGTACTGATACTGACGGTAATAATTTAGTTTCAGATGATTACAGCTTTAATACTTTGATGCTGCCTCGTATTTCAAATGTTACATTTGAACAACAACATAATACTGCTACATCAACTATCAAGGTATCGTGGCAATCAAATGTTGCTACAACTTCAACTATTTTAAGCTACGAAGGAGATTCTAGTGTTGCTAAAGAAACTTCATTGTCCACACTAACTACCGACCATTCAATTTTAGTTTCAAATTTAAAAGATGATACGCTGTATCGAATAATTGCTGAAGGTCGAGATATTTTTGGTAATCTAGCTGTATCTGATGTAAATCGCGTAACGACCGCATACGATACTCGCCCACCTGATTTGTCTAATATTGTAACTGAGTCAACTACGTCTGGTTATGGTGCTGATACAACTGCACAAATAATTATTTATTGGGATACTGACGAGCCTGCTACATCTCAGGTCGAGTACGCCGAAGGTATTACTGGTGATAGTTTTTCAATGAGCACGGCTAAAGATAGTTCGTTAACAACATCTCACGTTGTCGTATTGCGTGACTTGAAACCGTCGAGTTCTTATTATTTCCGAGTTGTGTCGTCAGATATTGCAGGTAATAAAACACAATCCGAATCTGGCAGCGCTTTGACAGGTTTAATACAATCGTCAATTTTGGACACCGTTTTGAAATCTTTACAAGGTGCCTTTGGCTGGATGTTCAAATGATAATAAATATAAGTATGGATAAAAATACATTATGACTCATTCAATTCATCCGATAATTTCAATTCAAGGTTTAAATAAGGTATTTAAAGTTGGCAAAGAGAATGTTCAAGTGCTGATTGATATTAACCTAGATATCTTACCTGGTGAATTTGTGGTAATTTTAGGGCCTTCGGGATGTGGTAAAAGTACATTACTTAATACAATTATTGGGCTTGAGACGCCAAGCAGTGGTTTTGTAAAAATACATGGCCATAATATATATAATTTAAATGAAGACGTTAAAACAGCTTTTCGTCAAAAAAACTTTGGAGTCGTTCATCAGCAATCAAATTGGATAAAATCACTAAACGTGATTGATAATATAGCTTTTCCATTAAATGCTATTGGCTATCGACATAAACGTAGTGTCATAAAAGCAAAAAATAGTTTATCAATGTTTGCGATGGAGGGCTATTCAAAACATAGTTTGAGTGAATTGTCTGGGGGTCAACAAACAAAAGTTGCGGTTTGTCGGGCTTTAATTACTAACCCACCAATAATCATGGCCGACGAACCAACAGGCAATCTGGATACTGCATCAGCTGTTGGCGTCATGAATCAATTTGAAATTTTAAATCGTGAATACCGCAATACGATTGTTATGATTACGCATAATCCAATTTACACTGAATACGCGACAAAAGTTGTAAACATGATGGATGGTCGTATTAGTAATATTGAAGTTAAAAATCTGATTTATGGATTGAATGACAAACATCGTAGACATCATGTTGTTGGAGGCAAGGCATCATGAGATATTCATATATATTTAAATTAGCGTTCAAAAACTTGATGGGACGAAAACTACGCACCACGTTAACTATAATGGGAGTCGCGATTAGTGTTGGTTTTGTGTCGCTGTTAATGGCTTTTAGTTTTGGCTTGCAAAAAGCTGCAACTGATCAGATTACGAACGGTGATTCTTTACGTAATTTGGATATTACAAAAGGATCATCAAAAATAGTTGATTTGGATAATGATGCAATTGGAAAAATATCTGATTTTTCTGAAGTAACGAAGGTTTATCCTCAAGTTGCATTGGCAGGCGATGTTCAGTTGGGTGATTCAAAGTCAGACAGTATTATCTATGGTACGGGGGGTGACTTATTGGATATCATTAGACCAAATATTGTCGGTGGTGATTTGTATAATCATAATGCAAAGAATGTTGCCGTCATTAATGCATCACTTGCTCATAAATTGACTAGTGGTAACACTAATACGTTAATTGGTCGTAATATTGATGTTCGTTTAGTATTGCGATCAGATTTATATACAGATAAAAATTCCAAAACACAAATAAAATCAGTACAAGTTTCGATAGTTGGTGTTACTGATGAAGGCAAAACGGCGTATATGTTTGTACCGCTAAGTACTGTCACTGATTTTGGCGTTGATAGGTTTAGCTCATTAAAGGTTCAATTAAAAAGCGTCGATGACGTCAACACAGTTAAATCACAAATTGAGTATATGGGTCTGAAAGTTAGTACTGTCAAAGACACGATTGATCAAGTCAATCAATTTTTTCAGGTCTTCCAAATTATTTTGGCAGCAGTTGGCGTAATATCAATTATTGTTGCGACTTTGGGTATTTTTAATACTATGACTATATCGTTGTTGGAGAAAACTCGAGAGGTTGGACTGATGAAAATATTGGGTGTTAAAAAAATCTACATCAGGCGTATTTTTATGACAGAATCATTAATAATTGGTTTGTTTGGTGGTGCGGTTGGAATAATTACCAGTTTTGTAATAGGTCAAGTTATAAACTACATGGTTTATACTATGGCAGCTGGCAGTGGTAATGCCTCGGTGACAATTATGTATTTCCCTGCTAGTCTGATGATTTTTACGATGGCAGTTTCGGTTTTAATAAGCTTGTTGGCTGGCATTTATCCAGCTCGTCGTTCAACCAAAATCAGTCCACTTGATGCTTTGCGTTACGAATAAAAAACAAAAAAATGGGAGATGCATGACTTCTTCGACATGACGTTTAAGCGGGGGCTGACAACCACACCGCTCTCCCATAAAACATATATTATCATTATTAATGTATAGTGCAAGCATTGATTGAGGTATAATAGAGGTATATTAAGTTGGTATTGAGTTGTGTTAACACACCGATTCTATCAGTTTAATTACAATGGATAACCCCATTGGTTCATTCAAACCGTAATTTTACGGGCTCGAAAACAATAAACGAATACAATATGCCACGCCAGTACAGGGGAAAAGCTCCCCGCAAGAATGACATAAGATATACAAAAAGATTGGAGACATGTCCAATCTGCGATCGTGTACTACCGCAATGTAGTATTTCGGTCGGGTGTTGTATATCTGTCTGCCCAGGCTGCCTAGAAGAATGGCAAAGGCGCAACAATCCAAAAGAAGAACGCATTTGTGTTGTTTGTGGTGAACCTACCACAACCCCTTACACTATACTTCCCAGTGGTGAAGTTACGTGTTGCGAAGAGTGTGACGATGAACACCTTCGGGGTAACGAGTTTTTGTACGGAGATGAGGATATACGGTCAGCTGATCGCTATTGAATCGTCGACATTGAATGAATCGAGCAGGATGTTTAACAACGTCCTGCTCACTCTTTTTTTAAATAAAATTATTAAATTGCGGCATTCGATTTATTGTTAAGTAATTGGTTAATTTTAATTACAATCAATACTAATCCAAAAATTAAAGCTGCAATCCCAATGGCGTCACCAATGCCTCGGACTGTGCCACCGATAATGCCA
>CAISVS010000146.1 GCA_903889015.1 uncultured bacterium
ATATCCATACCCCAAGAAACCAAAGTATCAGCCACCAACATCGGGTGGATAATATATGGTTCGCCGCTTTTACGTTTTTGGTGAATATGGGCACTAGTTGCCAAATCAATCGCAGTCTCAAGTTCAAGGATTTGCTCCTCACTGTAAAATGGTTTGGCGCGTCTAATTAATTCACTCTTCTCCATGGTGTTACCATTATACGCCATTTTGCATAAATTAGTCTGTAGAGTATACTGGTGATATATGATAAGCTAATGCTTATAAAGGAGTGGGGTGTAATGGGACAGACAAAAATCGGCATCAATGGGTTTGGTCGCATCGGTCGCAATGCTTTTAAGATTGCGTTTGAACGAAGTGACATCGAAATTGTGGCGATTAACGATATTGCTGACATTAAGACCCTTGCTTATCTGTTGGAGCACGACAGCAATTACGGCACCTACCATCATGAAGTAAAAATTAGTGAAGATGGAATTATTGTAAATGGCAAAAATATTAAAGTTTTGCGCCAAGGCGAACCTCTAAATATTCCATGGGGTGAATTGGGCGTTGAAGTTGTAATTGAGTCGACCGGATATTTCACATCACAATCTGATGCGCAGCGTCATCTTACGGCTGGCGCAAAACGTGTCGTTATTAGTGGGCCAAATGCCGATGAGTCTGTAAATACGATTGTACTGGGTGTCAATGAAGATAATTCGGATAAAGATAATCTAATAATTAGTTGCGCTAGTCCAACAACAAACGCAATTGGTGCGCTGTTGGCGATTTTGGACGGTGAATTCAGTGTTCAAAAATCATTACTAACGACAATTCACAGTTATACTTCAAATCAGTCACTAGTTGATAAACCTTCAGATAATTTGCGTGAAGGTCGCAGTGCGGCTGAAAATATTGTGCCATCAACGACAGGTGCTGTGGCATCAATTCAAAAGGTTTTACCTCAACTGGCTGGTAAATTTGATGGTCTAAGTTTGCGTATACCAACAGCAGTTGTTTCACTGGCGGATGTTACGGTACTACTTGGCCACCCTGCAACAGTCGACGAAATTAATGCCTTGATCTCAAAATCGGCTGATTTGCCATTTTATCAGGGTATTTTGGGAGTCAGTAACGAACAACTGGTAAGTCGTGATTTTATAGGTAACAGTTTTTCAGGCATCGTTGATTTGCCGTTAACCAAAGTTGTCGGTGGAAATTTGGCTAAAATTATGATTTGGTACGACAACGAATGGGGATACAGCAACCGCTTGGTTGAAATTGTTGCCGATACTGGCCGAAGCTTGCATATTTAACTGTATAAAGCTTATACTTTATAGTATGAAGATATTTATTGGTAGCGACCACATGGGCTTTCATTTGAAAGAAAAAGTTTTTGCATATTTAGTAAAACACGGCTATGAAGTCGAGGATGTTGGCGATCAGACATTGGATCCAAACGATGATTTTCCTGAGTTTGCTCAACAAACGGCAATTAAGATTATCGGTAGTACCGATGATGATACGCGTGGCATTTTGCTTTGCGGTGGTGGTCAAGGCATGGCAATGGCGGCTAATCGCTTTCGTGGTATTCGGGCCAGTGTAATTTGGGATGCTTATGAGGCTAAAATGACACGTAATGATAACGACAGTAATATGTTATGTTTGCCGTCACGGGTTTTAGAAAACGATGATACGGCTTGGCAAGGAATCTTGGAAACTTGGTTAAATACGCCATTTGCTGGTGCTGCTAGGTTTAAGCGTCGTAATGCGCAGATTGATGAGTTTTAAATGAGTGTAATTGCCCCAGCTATTACGGTTGAAACCGAAGACCAATATCGAGAATCAATCGAAAGAATCAAATCGTTTGCACAGCGGGTTCATGTTGATGTTAGCGATGGCGAATTCGCGCCTGTTTTTATGGTTGAACCTTCAAAATTGTGGTGGCCCAAGGAATGGATTGTTGATATTCACGCCATGGTATCACATCCGTTGGATTATGTTGACCAGTTGATTGCTTTGAAACCTAATTTAATTACTTTTCATGCCGAAACGGATGTAAATTTATTACCAATTTTTGAAAAGATTAAAAAAGCTGGCATCAAAGCCGGCATTGCGTTATTGAAACCAACCGTACCAGCAACAGTTGCCGAAGAGATAAAGGCTGCCGACCATGTGTTGGTTTTTTCAGGTGATTTAGGCCATTACGGTGGCACGGCGAGTTTGATGCAACTTGAAAAGGTACGTTTAATAAAGGCGATCAATCCAGCTGTCGAAATTGGCTGGGATGGTGGTGTTAGTGTTGATAATGCTTTTACTTTGTCACAAGGTGGTGTCAATGTGTTGAATACTGGCGGAGCAGTCAATAAAGCCGACAATCCAGATGAAGTTTACGCAGCCCTAGTGCGCGAAATTAATAAACAAGGAGTTATTTAGTCATGGTGGGTGATAAATTAACATTATCTGAACTCGAACACAAAGCAAATAGTTTACGTCAAGACGTTATTCGGATGTTGCAGGTAGCCGGCAGTGGACATACGGCAGGTGCACTTGGTATGGCTGATATATTGGCAGCGTTATATTTTAATATTTTGAATATTGATCCCAAAAATCCTGACTGGTCTGAACGCGATATATTTTTCCTTAGTAATGGACATACAGTGCCAATTCAATATGCAGCCATGGCCGAAGCTGGCTTTTTTGATAAATCAGAACTTATGACATTACGTAAATTAGGCAGTCGCTTGCAGGGCCACCCTGAACGAACAATGTTACCTGGACTTGAAACCACCAGCGGTCCACTTGGCAGTGGGTTGTCACAAGCGGCCGGAGTTGCCTATGCTTTTCAATATCTAGACAATCAAAAACATCGTTTTGTTTACACGATTATGGGCGACGGCGAACTGGACGAAGGCAACGTTTGGGAAGCGGCTATGTTTGCTGGCAAGTATAAACTTTCACAACTAATTTGTTTTATCGATCGCAACAATATTCAAATTGATGGCAATACTGAAGACGTCATGCCGCTGGAAGATTTGCGTGGCAAATGGGAATCATTTGGTTGGTACGTGATTGATATTGATGGCAATAATATTGAAAGCATTATTGATGCTGTTAATACCGCCAAGG
>CAISVS010000147.1 GCA_903889015.1 uncultured bacterium
CAAAAAAGCCAGCGGTTGGACTGAAAAAATCGCCAAAATGCGCGAAACTTATCCAAACGCCTATAAACCATGGGAAGCAAAACAAGACGACCTGTTGAAAGAAAAATTTCAAAACGGCGCAACTATTAAAGAGTTAAGTAAATTATTAGGTCGTCACGAAGGTTCGATTACAATGCGACTGCAAAAGCATTTTGGTGAAGATATAGTACAATAAACATATGCAACAACTGAATTATGAACCATTAATAACCAAAGTTACCAGTCGTGATGTTGCCGATTTAAAGACAAAGTTTGCTCAAAAAAAGCCACAATCAATCTTACAAGTAGTTATTATTTTGTTGGTAATAGGCACAATTTCGCCGGTTTTAATCCTGACGGCATCAGTCAGTAAGGATAGTCTTTATATTGTTTTTGGGCAAGTTATCTTTATGGCTGTTATTGCGATGGCTGTTGGCGTGACTATTATTCAGCAACAAGCCAGAAAATGGCAACAAGGCGTTAGGATTAATCGTTTTGCCGAGGCGAATGGTTTAAAATTTAGTCCGAAAATTGACGATCCTGTTCGTGATGGAATGATATTTAACATTGGTCACAGCCGCAATGCTTATAATATTTTGACTAGTAAATCGTCAAATTCGTTTGAAATTGCAAATTACACATATACGACAGGTTCTGGCAAAAGTTCACATACCTACATTTATGGTTACATTATGGTTCAACTTGACCGTAATTTACCACATATAGTCTTGGATTCAAAAGCTAATAACACCAAAATTTTTGGGTTGTCAATTAGTGATTTACCAGTAGAATTTAATCCAGATCAAAAGTTATCGCTGGAAGGTGATTTTGATTCGCATTTTACGCTGTATGCACCCAAAGAGTATGAACAAGATGCATTATATATATTTACACCAGATTTGATGCAACTATTCATAGACGACTCGTTAAGTTTTGATGCTGAAATTGTTGATAATAATATTTACATTTATTCGAATACGCAATTTGATTTAACAGATCAGGCGTTATTACAACGCCTGTTTCATGTTATTGACACGGTTGTTGCCAAAGTCGAGTCCAAAGCCGATCGCTATATAGACGAGAGGGTTGGCAGTGCGATCAAAGATGTAATTGCCGTACCTGGACGCCGGTTGAAAATTCGTAAATCGTGGGTGGCAATAGTCCTATTATTCTTTTATATTATCTATTTTGTTTTTTCAGTACTGTATCCGATGTTATCGATAAAATAGTGCATGTTTTTCTCTCTGTTAGAGCACCGACCTTGAGAGGTGTTATTTTGTGCATGTTTGTATGTCCATACATAATAATAATGTATAATAGATAGTAATGAACGAGCCGTTTGCGAAGAATGACATCAAGATAGCACTTGTGGGTGGGGGAACCGGCAGCTTTACTTTATTGTCGGAACTGAAAAACCACACTAAACAATTGGCGGCGATTGTAAATATGGTTGATGACGGTGGCAGCACGGGTGTCTTACGTGATGAACTTGGGACTTTGCCACCAGGTGACGTCAGGCAGTGTTTGGTTGCATTAAGCGCATCGCCTAAAATACGTGATTTATTTAATTATCGGTTTGAAGAAGGTACCTTTGGTGGACACTCGTTTGGCAATATTTTATTGACGGCGCTGGAAAAAGTGACAGGCAGTTTTAGCGAAGCTGTCAAAACGGCGTCCGAAATTTTGCGTGTTAATGGTATGGTAATTCCTGCGACACTTGATGATGTTCGTTTAAAAATGGAATGGCCCGATAAAGGTATTGTTTTGCAAAATCAATATGTTGTGGCGCTGAATAATTTTGAAAATGACCCTAGAAAAGCGATAATATCACATGTGCCGATGGCGACAGCAAATCCGATGGCGATCAAAGCAATTGAACAGGCTGATATGGTTGTTATTGCACCTGGTGATATGTATTCGTCATTGGGTCCACTGTTGGTTATTAATGGAATAGGTGAGGCGCTTAAAAATACCAAGGCCGTTTGTTTTTATGTTTGTAATTTAGTTACAAAACCAGGACAAACAGCTGGTTTTACAGTCAGCGACCATGCTGGTGAAATTGAGCGATTTGTTGGCGCGCCGTTTTTAGATTATGTTTTATATAACAAACAACAACCAGCGGCAGATGTAGCGCACAGATACAAAGAAGAAAATGCTTTTTTGGTCAAGATTGATAAAGCGAAATTGAATAAAGCTAACTACCAAGCAATCGCAGGTAATTTTTTGGGCGAAATGGCACCAAGTAAAAAAACTAGTACTATACCGCTGCGTCGTTCGTTAATTCGTCATGACGCCAAAGCTGTCGCCAAAACTTTAATCGAAATTTTTAATGCAAAAGATTAAAACATTTTATGTTTTAGATTTTGACAGGTGTTTAGGTGATATTGAATCTAGCTTTGATTTATTAAAAGAAGTTGTTCAGGAACTATCGTCTGGCAGTGGTGATAGTTTACAGATGGCTCGTGAGGATGTCGAATCAAGCGGGGGATCTTTTAGTGCCTTGAAACATCTAGCAGAGTTAAACCCCAATCTGGATTTAAATTTAGTAGGTGAAATTTTTGTAAAAAGAGCTAAACTCCAGAATGGTAAAACATTGGAGTCTGGGGCGATTGAATTGATTGAATTTTTAATCTCGACCAATCGTTACTTTTGCATTATGAGTTATGGCGATGAAAAATGGCAAATGTTAAAAATTAACGCCGCAGGATTGGGTGATACGGCAAATATTATCGTGCCTAGCAAGCATAAAAGCGCCTATATTGCAAAATGGCTGGGCTTGGAAGGGCAATTTATTATCCCATCAGATTTTTTCGCAGACAATCAGCCCAGATTAGCCGCCGAGGTCGTATTAATTGACGATAAAATAATGGCGTTTGA
>CAISVS010000148.1 GCA_903889015.1 uncultured bacterium
CCAATACATAGCCCTTAATAAACCCGTCGATTACGTCTGTTCACGTCGCCAACAAGGCGATAGCCCAACTATTTATGAATTATTACCCGAATCATTGCATCACCTTAAAACCGTTGGTCGATTAGACCGCAACAGTAGTGGGCTGATATTACTTTCAAACGACGGTGATTTTACGTATCACATGACTCATCCTAGTTTTTTCAAGACAAAGATTTATAACGTTCGTTTAGAAAGTGCTTTGGCGCCACTTCACCAACAGATGATTAGCGATTATGGCGTGCAACTAGAGGACGGCCCTAGCAAATTACAACTCGAACGTCTGAATGACGTTGATCGTAAAAGTTGGATTATTACTATGCACGAAGGTCGCAACCGCCAAATTCGCCGTACTTTTGGCGCATTAGGCTACACTGTACTAAAACTACATCGAACAAATTTCGGTAATTATACACTGGGTGATATAAAAGAAGGCAAGTTCGAAGTTGTCAGCAAACTATAGTAATAGTTATTTTATTTATTTATCAACAAATATCCAACAATTAGTCCAATCAATACAACCACAAGTACAGCTACACTGATAATAATCGTCAATTTGTGACTCTTTTTTACGGGCACTGGCTGTATAACAGGGAAGGCCTCGACAGTAACAACAGGAGCTGACGGTTCAACTACGGCAGGCGCCGGTGAAACTGGCTGCGGCTGTTCAATAGCTGTTGGTGTCGTTGGGACTGTTGCCTGAGAAGTAGCAGGTTCTTGATTGAAATACCCTTGAATAGGTGGCGTAATTTGTTGAGCGTTTTCTGGTGGTAACTGATCGTTGTTTTGATTATTATCCATAATATACCTTTTTATATTTTATTAAAGCTTAAGCTAATTTTGCAGCAATTATCTAATGAAGTCAATAGTAAGTGAGAGCTCAAAGGGTTATGCCGTGCAACGCTAATCAAATCAATTTCCAAGACAACGCACCGAAAAACCCTGAGTTTTACCAAGAGTATAACGGTACACCGTAGCATATCCTGAGTCAAAATAACGGATCCAAGCAAGATAAGTCGATTCTGAACTTGACCACAAAAAAGTTTGAGTCGGCAAATGACTAAAGGTTCCGTCAGTACCCCTATTACCACCAAGTAATATGTTCAATCCCGAAGTACCACCAGACTTAAGTTGAGTACCTTGATCTGTGCCTCTCCAAATAGTCCCATCAGCTTGAATCTGAGTCATACCTAATTGCATTTCAAGAGTTTTCCATTCAGTATCGGTTGGTATGTGTGAACCTGTTGGACAAATACCTTGGGCGCCTGCGGTGTTGACATATTGCATGGCTTCATCCCACTGATAGAGCCCGCCATAGGTTGTACAGTTAGTTGAGTTGTTAGCATAACAATATTTCTCAAGGGTTGCATTGTTTGTTTGGGCGGTGACGCCTGTCACCATGGTGCCAACGTTCAGGTTGTATTTACCCCATATCTGGGTACCGATAGTTAGCCAATTAGTAGGATCTGAAACAGCCAGTGAAACAGGTGCAGGCGCTACAACAGCCACTGGCGTCGAATCGTCAGTTATTCGATATTTAAGATTACCGTTGGTAATATCTAACTGATATGTTTTTGGGCTAGAACTATTATTATATACATAGCTGCCTGCAGCATAATAATTTGAGCCATTAGTTTTTAAACATATTTCAGTAGATGCTGTATTAGTGCAGTTATTAGCAGTTGGAAAGTTGCCAGCAATATTATAAAGTTGAAACAGCTTAATTTGCTGAGCGGCATCAGTTAAATCAGATTTCATTGAAGCTATAGTAACTCTTTGTGTTATGCCCGTATAACTAATAATAGTAACTGCGGCCAATATGCCTATAATAACAATAACAACAATAATCTCAACTATAGTAAAGCCGTTCGATTTTTTCATACATTCTGATAATATACCCGCCTACACATAAGCGCAAGCGTAATGATTCTACTACATACTATCTACTAACAACGCTTATGTTCGTAATCTTGAGCTTTCTCTGTTATAATTATCGTAATTATGGCATCAAAACTACCCACAGTTGCAATTATTGGTCAAGCGAACGTCGGCAAAAGTTCGCTTTTTAACCGTTTGGTGCGTTCTCAGCAGGCGATTGTTGCCCGTGAAGCCGGCACAACTCGTGATAACGTCCTAGGCCGCGTCGAATATCACAAACACAGCTTTTGGTTAGTTGATACCGCTGGACTTAAAGACCCAGATGACGACTTTGAAGCCCTAATTCAAGAGCAAATCGAAGAAGCCGCCGTTGCCGCCGATGTTATTTTAGTAGTCGTTGACAGCAGCCAATATCCAAGTGACTCTGACCGTTTTGTTGCTAAAAAAGCCTTGCGTAGCAAAAAACCTGTTATCTTGTTAACTAACAAATCTGATCTCAAAAACAGCTTGCCAATCGACGAATTTAAACGCTTAGGCGTCAAACAAATCATCCGTACCAGCGCCGAACATAATCAAGGCATGATCGAAGTCCTTGAAGCCATCACCGAATTAATTCCTGCCGCCAGCGAATATGTGCCTGATGAAATTTTACGAATTTCACTAATTGGACGCCCAAATGTCGGCAAAAGCTTTTTGTTCAACACACTGGCTGGTAAACAGCAGGCGATTGTTGCTAACGTTGCTGGCACAACTCGTGACATCAACCGCATCGCTGTTCGTTACGGTGACCGTGATATTGAACTTTTGGACACCGCGGGTATGCGCAAACCAGGCAAACAAGAAGTCGGCATCGAAAAGTTTAGCGTACTACGTACTTTGCAAGCTATTGAAGAATCTGATGTTTGTTTGCTAGTTATGGATGCCAATCAATTAAATACCCAGCTGGACCAACGTATCGCTGGTATTATCGACGAAGCTGGCAAAGGCATGGCAATTGTTATCAGCAAATGGGACAGTGTCGAAGGCAAAGACGCTTATACACGCGATGATATTGCGCCAAAAATAGCTCGAACCTTTGACTTTACACCTTGGGCGCCATTAATCTTTACCAGCAGCGTAACTGGCCAAAACGTCACAAAACTATTCGACCTTGCCATCGACATCGATGACCGCCGCAAACAACAAACCAAAACTCGTGTACTAAACGACCTGTTACAAAAATGCGTCCACAGCCATCCACCAGCAGGCCTTAAAAACACTCATCCAAAACTACGTTACATCGTTCAAACCGACACCACACCACCGTGGTTTGTTATCTTTGGATCAAACCTCAAATTCCTACACTGGAGTTACAAACGTTATCTAGAACGACAATTACGCGAAACCTACAACTACACTGGTACACCAATTAAATTTAGTTTCCGTGACGAAAAACAAATCAAAGCCAACCGCGAAAAAGAACAGCTAGAACGCGAAAAAGAACAGTCCGCCCAAATCAAAAAAGATTAATTCGACTGGTTGTTTAATACCGGCGAGGTTATGGCACGCTGAATTGTTATTATGTCTGTATAAGTCGAAAGTACTGGTTTTATTTGTTCGAGTGCTGATTGGGATATATCCATATTATAACTATCTTTTAAAGCTTCTTTGTCTAAATACAAACCACTTTGTTCGGAGCCAATTGTCACTCCAACAACTTTACCATCAGACTTAAAAGTCGGACCACCACTACCACCAGCTTCAGTATGATCGCTAAACTTATTATGTTTATAAGTCGTTAATCCATCTATCATCTCGTTGTATCCAATAATATTTCTTCCAAATAACATGCCAAAACCACTTACTTCATTAACATTAGTATGATCGCCATTAGTTTTTACTTGATTATTCATAGAATACAAGGCTTCACCTTTTTCAGGCTGCGTCGTAGATAAAGTTAATGGCGCAGGTAAAGCATCTGGATTATCGACCTTTAACACCGACACATCAAAAGGCTCAAAAACATCTGGCGAATCACCGAGTGGTATATTTTTATACTGTGAATTATCGAAACTTCCGTATATTCTACAGCCTCCGGTAACCTTCAACGACTCTCCGTCAATAGTTTCGACATGTATTTTATTTATATCGCCAGTAACAGCATGTGCCACCGAAACAACGACTTTTTCATGATTATTAGCCTCAGCTACAAAATTATTAGCCTCAGCTACAAACCCCGAACCTAAAGTTCTTGTACTTCCATTATCTGTTACTACCCGCACAATCGATTTGACTACATATTTAGCGTAGCCCGGCTTACCAACAGGTATATTTTCTAACTGGCCAGATTTGCTATTTAATTTCAAGACAATTTCTGTATCATCTTTTGGCGGCAAATTAGCAACATCACTTTCTATAAATTTGTTATACTCTTCATCGGTATAGCAAGGTGGGATATATTCTGGACCATCAGCTTTTGGTTTCTCTGGTGTTTTAGTTTTTGGAATTTCTGGCATCGTGGCCTGTGGCAGCGTAGCAATACTGACGGATTTTTCATCTGTTGTAGTAAAAAATGGCTTTATCTTGTTGAAACCCTTTATCAGACCTACTCCAACGCCAAATATAACTACAACCAAAACCGCTTCTAAGCCTAGCTTTATGCATATACTGCGTATATGATCAAAATGGCTTATTTCTAAGCCATCCTTACTATCTTCCTCTTGCTTAGACTTCAACTGCTCATTCATATCAATAACATATAATAACACTTTTGACACGTTTAGTAAATCATATATACTTAGTATTAATGAAGTTAATATTAGCTCAAGGCAATCCCGAACCAGATTATACGTCAACCCGTCATAATGTCGGTTTTGCGATGATTAATGCACTAGCCGACCAATTAGGCGCCAACTGGACCAGCAAAACCAAATTTCACGCCCTTATTGCCGAAACAACGATTAACGGCGAAAAAGTACTGCTAATTAAACCAACGACTTTTTATAACGAAACAGGCGACAGCGCTCGAAACTTAGTCGATTTTTACAAATTGTGTACCAGCAACGATTTACTAGTTATCCATGACGATCTGGCACTGCCATTTGGTACAATTCGCGTCCGCAACCAAGGCCGCGACGCTGGTAATAATGGCATAAAATCATTAAATTCTCACCTTGGTACCGATTTTCACCGCATTCGTATTGGCATCGACAATGACAAGCGCCAACAAATAGGCGACACTGACTTTGTCCTAGCAAAATTCAGCGCCGACGAATTAAAACACCTAGCAACCGAAATAACCCCACATGTCATTCAATTAATTGAACATTTTTGTGGCGGAACTATCAAAATAACTAGTCTAAAAACTGACGTTTAATCAAAAAACTTAAAAACCAAACCGCGGGTGACACTTGGTGGGGACCCCCTGATATTCTTTTTAATGTAATCGTTAAAAAAATATTAGGGGAAACCAGGTGGCAGGACCCGAGGGGTTTTTAAGACACTAAAAAAGCGCTCTCAGCAAGGGTGGGCATCGCTGGGAGCGCTATTTTACCCTTTAACCCACCCAAGGGTATGCGCAGCATTCTCAATAATAATTGCAGAAGCCCGCCG
>CAISVS010000149.1 GCA_903889015.1 uncultured bacterium
AATCTTACATATTGGCACTTACGCCGAAGAAGGCCCAACCATCGCTATACTGCACAAATTTATTGAAGATAATAGCATTAAAATGGCCGATGTAATTGGCAAACACGAAGAAGAATATTTGACATCACCCGACTCCAAAGTTGTAAAGACAATTATTCGCTATCGAATCAAATAATCTTTACAGTTTAGTCGTCGTTTTTCTCTGAATGTGAATTTTCAGATTTTTCAGACGTACTTGTAGATGTGGGCTGACTTGTCGAACTTGAGTTTGAGCTTGATGCTGGCGCTGGTATGGCTGTTGATGTCGTTGTATCAGCTACTGTTGAAGATTGTTGTTGTGTTGTCGACGCAGTTTTTGGCGCCACAACCTCAAATTCTTGGTATGGTAAAGCGTTGTAGTATTCAACAAAGGCCACAACCCGATATTTGCCAGGATTAACAAATAAATTTTGCCATGGATCAAAACTACCAGTTATTGATTGACCGGCCGCAACGCTTACCTGACGCTGTTCGGTCGAGCATCCACCATATGATGCATAGTCATGTTGACGAATCCAACTGCCGTCACTTGCCTGACGGTATACTGCCAATGGTTCGGCTGGACAATTATTCAAGATTGAAATCGAGCTATTGTAATTATTTTTTATCGTAAAAGCGACTGATTCGCCAACTACGTATTTTGAATACGAGATTGATAATGTAACATCACCAGTCGGCAGTGTATGTGTTCGCACTTGGCTAGCCGCAATATTAGCACCGCCAATAATAAATCCAGCGATTAATATATAAACAACTACCCAAAACAAACTTAATTTTAATGGATTTTTTAAGTGATCTAACTCATTATTCATAGCGACTTAGATCTCCATAACCTATAAAGTGAAATCACAGCAATCGCTACACCCATCCCAATCCACAACCATCGAACGATACCATGTGTAAAATCTGTTCCTAAATATAATGTATGAATAAACACAAAAGCAATAACAATATACGACAATAAGTGTGTTATTTTCCATAAATATGGCTTTTTTTCTACCCAAATTAGCGACACTGCTACGATAATCACCGTCAGATAAAACGCCAATACACCCAAAGCGACGTAAATCGATCCCAGTTGCAGCCCAAATATCGTCGCTGGCTGATAATTAGACAACCACGGCACAAACAATGTAATCAAACTAAACGGAACGAAGCGATCGAACAACAGGCCAAACATATGTATTAATAACGACACACCCATCACAATTCCCAAAGCCCGATGCGACGCCCAGGCCGTAATTGGCTCCAAAAACCTAAATGTGTGTCCAGTCACCAGACCAATACCTGATAACATCAAAATAATTAAGGCAGCCGCCGCAATAATGCCCGATCCGCGCACAATATACCACGACCACGAAGCTGAAGTCCGTTCAGTTATCTTTTGAGCCAAAGTTGGCCCCGGAATTGACTGAACAACCACACCGCCTGACGTATTAGCCGTCGATGCTGATTCTTCTGCAAACGTCGATTGACTAAATATCGCCACAGCCGATAAACTAATGACAAAAATAATTGCCAACATTAATAATTTACGCATTAACAGCAAACTCCCTTGATTGATATAACTTCATTTTACTAATATTTGACCCAAATTTCTTTTCGAACAATACACCGTTTTCATCAATACATTGCAATAAGGCAGATTTAACACCATGTTTCTTCAAAAATGCTGGTGCTTTTTTTGAACCCAAAATAATTGCGCATGA
>CAISVS010000150.1 GCA_903889015.1 uncultured bacterium
CACCTTAAAACGTAATACAATTGCGATTGTCAGCGATGGGTCAGCTATATTGGGACTAGGCAATTTAGGGGCGTTGGCGGCAATACCTGTTATGGAAGGTAAGGCGGCGATATTTAAAGAATTTGCTGGTGTTGATGCTTTCCCAATCTGTTTGGACACACAGGACACCGAAGAAATTATTAAAGTCGTCAAGCAAATCGCACCGGTTTTTGGCGGTATTAATCTAGAAGATATTTCAGCACCAAGATGTTTTGAAATCGAAAAACGGTTGCGGGCCGAAATGTCGATTCCTGTCATGCACGACGATCAATGGGGCACGGCGACGGTTGTTTTGGCTGGTATGATTAACTCATTAAAATTGATGAATATCACCAAAGACGCAGTCAAAGTTGTAATTAACGGCGTTGGATCGGCTGGTGTAGCCACGGCGCGATTAATGATGAATTATGGCATTAAAAATATTTTGTTTTGTGACAGCCAAGGTATTATTCACGCTGGTAGGGCAGAACTGACGGCTGAAAAGCAAGAACTAATTGACAGTAGTGTAGCGAAATC
Source organism: uncultured bacterium (assembly GCA_903889015.1). Lineage (GTDB taxonomy): Bacteria > Patescibacteriota > Saccharimonadia > Saccharimonadales > Saccharimonadaceae > UBA1547. Next base: position 556 of record CAISVS010000150.1, read on the forward strand.
ATTTGAAGGTACATTGGCTGATGCTGTTAAAGGCGCAAATATCTTTGTTGGTGTGTCTAAACCGGGTGTTTTGACGCAGGATATGGTGCGAACGATGGCGCCAAAACCAGTTATTTTTGCGTTGTCTAATCCTCAACCTGAGATTTTGCCAGATGAGGCGCTGGCGGCTGGTGCGTTGGCGGTTGCGACTGGACGTAGCGACTTTTCAAATCAATTGAATAATTCGCTAGTTTTTCCGGGTGTATTTAAAGGTATGTTAGAGGCAAATATTCCGCAATTCAAGATAGAGATGTTCAGTAGTGTAGCCCAGGCTTTGGCTGATTCAGTTGTTGATTTGTCGCCAACCAAAATTTTGCCATCGATGTTTGAAAGTCGAGTGGTGACGGTTGTGTCAGAGACTGTAAAAAAATTCGCATAGTTAGCTTTATCTGTATCAAAAACTCCTCGGGTCCTGCCGACCAGTTTCCCCTAATATTTTTTTAACGATTACATTAAAAAGAATATCATGGGGTCCCCACTGGACGTCACCCGCGGAACAGTTTTTGACTATTAAAAGGTGTATAATTATTACAGTTATGATTACAAAATTACTTATTTTTGGTATTACGGGTGATTTGGCGACGCGTAAGTTGTTGCCGGCGCTAGAGCAAATTATTAGTACAGGCAATTTTAATGATTTGTCGGTGATTGGTGTGTCGCGTCACGAGGTTAATCAGTCTGAATTATTTGTGCATTGTGGCAGTAAGACCTTTTTAGATGGTAAATTATCGATTTTTACTATGGATTTGGCGTCAGCTGATGAATATCAAAGACTAAAACAGTATGTTGCACTGGTTGACGACGAACAATTATTGATATATATGGCCGTGCCGCCACTTTCAACGGCGCAAATCGTTGACTTCTTAGGTGAAGCCGGTATTAATACGCCGAATGTAAAAATTTTGTTCGAAAAGCCGTTTGGCATCAACCTAGAATCAGCCGAAAAGCTGATTGAACAAACTGCCAATCATTATCAAGAGCAACAGATTTATCGGATTGACCATTATTTAGCCAAAGAAATGGCTCAAAATATTATTGCTTTTAGGGCACGTAACGCTTTGTTTTACCATGTTTGGAATAATAATTTTATTGAATCAGTCGAGATTGTGTCATTGCAGACTGGCGGTATTGATGGTCGCGCGCAATTTTATGAACAAACTGGCGCGCTGCGCGATTTAGTTCAAGGACATTTGATGCAACTGCTGACTTTGACTTTGATGGATATTCCTCAGGGGTTGGATTGGGAAAGAATGCCAGAATTACGTTTGGCGGCCTTAAACCAATTACAGCCAGTTGATCCTGGCAAAGTTGTTCGGGCGCAATACGAGGGCTATAAAGAAGAAGTAAATAATAATGACAGTCAAGTCGAAACGTTTGTGTCGATTGAAATGTCATCTAATCAGCCAAACTGGGTTGGTGTGCCAATTCGGTTAACAACCGGCAAACAGCTGTCTGAAACGACTGCCGAAATTAGAATTCGCCTAAAAACCAGCAACGGTGCCCAAAGTAATTGCTTGGTATTCAAGATTCAGCCAGACGAAGGCATTAATATTGAATTATTTGTTAAAAAACCAGGTTACAGTCGTGAATTTGAATCACGTAACCTTAGCTTTAATTACGAAAGTGACGTTAAATTACCCGATGCTTACGAACAGGTGTTAGTTGATGCGATTTCTAGTGAAAAAAGCCTGTTTACGGGCAGCGATGAGGTACTGCGTAGTTGGCAGATATTAAAACCAATTCAAGATGACTGGAACAGCTGGCAACAACAGCCAAAAACCTATCCAAAAGGCAGTTCAGCTCAGTCAATTTTAGCGTAGAAAAAACAACACGCCACACTAGATGTAGCGTAATATATTCTTTGCGTGCTACAATGAAATCCCATGGAGATAAAAAAATTCATGGCTAAAAAACAGAAATACATATTTGTAACTGGGGGCGTGTTATCAGGGGTAGGAAAAGGTGTCACTGCGGCTAGTATCGGTGCCGTATTACAGGCCAAAGGTGTTAAAGTTTCAATTCAAAAGTGCGACCCGTATCTAAATGTGGATGCGGGCCTTTTGAATCCTAGGGAACATGGCGAATGCTTTGTAACCCGTGATGGCGCCGAGACTGACCTTGATTTGGGTCATTACGAACGATTCTTGGATATTGAATTAACGCAAAAAAGCGCTACTTTGGCCGGTAGGCTTTTATTTGATTTGCTGAATGATGAACGAGCTGGCAAATTTGAAGGCCAAACTGTCCAATTAGTCCCACATTTAACGAAGTCAATTCAAAATGCGATACTGGAATCTGCCGAAACTGGCGACAGTGACATACATATTGTTGAAATTGGTGGTACAGTGGGCGATTACGAAGGTCTTAGTTTTGTCGAAGCGATTCGCGAATTTTCGCAACGTGTTGGTCGTCAAAATTGTTTATTTGTTCATGTTGTTTACGTGCCGTTTATTTGCACTAGTAAAGAATTCAAAACCAAACCAGCTCAGAATGCCTTGAAAGATTTGCGTGGTTTTGGAATTTTTCCAGACGCTGTGGTAGTCAGGACTGATACGCCAGCGCCAGCCGGAATTGCTAAAAAAATTAGTTTATTTGGTGGTGTGCCCGAAGAAAATGTCTTGTTAATGCCGAATGCTGATACGGTGTATCGGGTGCCGTTGATTTTGGCTGAAAGCCAACTAAGTAATCTGTTATCTGACTTTTCGGGTAATGATAAAGAGCCTGATTTGTCGGCTTGGAAAACAATCGTCAAACGTCAAACCAGTAAACCTAACAAATTAGTGACGGTTGGTTTGGTTGCCAAATATATTGATAACGAAGATACATATATGTCGATTGTTGAGGCCTTAAAATCTGCCGCTTGGCGTGAAAAAGTAGCTTTAAAACTTAAATGGATTAACGCCGAAATTGCGACTAAAAATGATTTTAAGTCAGTTGATGCTATTGTTGTACCAGGTGGATTTGGTAAACGCGGTATCGAAGGCAAAATTGACGCTGCGCGCTATGCTTTGGACAACGATGTGCCATATTTAGGTATTTGTTTAGGTTTGCAAGCGGCGGTGATTGCGAGCGCCCGCAAAGCTGGTCTAAAAGCCGCGCACAGCACTGAATTCATGCCTGAATCTAAACAAGATGTCGTTTACATTATGAACGGTCAAGCTGGCAAAGAATCGACTGGTGGCACACTAAGACTGGGTGATTATGCTGCAAAATTACAAAAAGGATCGTTGGTTGCCAAAACTTACGGATATTTGGACATTATCGAACGTCATCGTCATCGATATGAGGTTAATCAAAAGTTTTTGGCAGAGATTAATAAAGGCGGATTAATTGTTAGTGGTCTGTCACCAGACGGAAAATTGGTTGAATATATCGAAGCTCCCAAAAATAAATATTTCGTCGCCACCCAGGCTCACCCCGAATTTCGTTCCCGTCCAACCAAGCCACATCCATTGTTTATTGGGCTTATAAAAGCCGCTGTTAAATAGTGGATTCTATCAATTTAATAACCTTTGCAAGTATTATCCTTGCAAAGGTTATTAAGGAGAAAACAAAAGAGACATAATTTTTTCTCTGTTAGAGCACCGTCCTTGAGAAGTGTTATTTTGTGACTGTTTCAGTCAAACGGAATTATTGCTGGCCGTTGATGTTGTGGCCACCAAATTTGTTGCGCATGGCAGCCAGTAATTTGGTTGCAAAGTTAATTTCGCCTTTTTGAGATGCTAAACGAACATCAAATGCGGCTTGAATAGCTGGCAGGGGAATGCCTAATTGGTCGGCGGTTTCTAATGTCCAGCGAGCTTCGCCAGATTCGGCGACAACGCCACTGATTCCGTCTAAATTTGGATTTTCTTGAATTGCTTGGTGAGTTAAATCGTTCAACCAAGACGTGACAACACTGCTTTTTTGCCAAATATCACCAGCGTCAGCCAGATTGATATTTTTGTATGGGCCTTCGGACAACATTCGGTAACCTTCGGCTAGTGATTCCATCATGCCGTATTCGATGGCGTTATGAACCATTTTGACGTAATGACCGCTGCCACTGCCGGCAAAGTATTGATGACCGCCGCGTGGTGTTGATAATGTGTCTAGTGCCGGTACAACGGTGTCATAAGCAGTTTTGTCGCCACCAATCATCATCGAAAAGCCATTTATAATGCCCCAAACACCACCGCTGGTGCCGATGTCTAGTAATGTGCTGCCATGGGCGGCAACCTTATCAGCGCGCGCTTGGTCACCGCGGTAATCGCTGTTACCACCGTCGATAATAATGCTACCAGCTGGTAAAATACCCAACCACTTGTCCAATGCGCTATCGACAGCATTCGCTGGAATCATAATCCATAAAATAACCGGCTGACCATTAAAAGCATTAACAACTGATTGTTCGTCATACGCCGGAGTTGCTCCGTATTTGACTGACTCATCAACTTTTTCACGGCTGATATTATGAGCGATAACTTCGTGCCCGTTTTCGGCTAGTTTTTTGGCGATTTGACCGCCCATGCGGCCAAGGCCTGATATAGCGATTTTCATTTACAATTCCTCCTTACGATTATTTGTATAAATTGTCGATTCTGGAATACTTTTTAATACTTGAGCTGGCTGGTCTTCTAATGAAGATTCGTAATACAGTAAATCATGAATTATAGGCTTTTTGTTGGTACCTGAGGCCTGAATAATGGCTTCGTCGATGCGTGTAATAGCAACTAGGCTGATAGTGATGCGTTCAAAGTCATCACCTGTAAATGATTCGGCAATACCAGTTGATTTGGCGGCTTTACTGCTAGGTTTGATACCGGCGGTGTGGCCATCGGCACCCATTCCAAAAATAGCGATTGAAAAGTCGGCTTTATTAAGTTGCTCGGCTATCCATTCACCAAATAATTTAGTAGTTTTGTCGATGTCTTGGCCGATTAATGGGCGGTATAAATTAGCGCCAGTCAGGTCTAATCCGCCGTCAATTAGTTGTTGCCAATTTTCTTCGGCATGTCCAACTTCACCATATCTTTCATCTGTTAGGCTGACATATAAATTTGATAAATTAACGCCTTTTAAGATTTTACTGGCCATGATTGAGATTGGGATACTTGATCCGCCAGACATCAAAAACAGTACGCGTTCGCCACTGGATAAATGCTTAAATAATTTGTCGGCTAGGTCTTTGGCAGCAGCTTCAATTGGAGTGTTGGTATAAATATAATTCATGTTGTATCTATTATACGAGATAAAGCCTTGGTTTTTGCTATACTTATGTTAATGGATGCAATAATTTTATCAATTCAAACAGTTATTAGACAATTATTTAATATTGAGCAGGTCGTTCATTTAAGTCGCCCAGATTCAGATTTTGGCGATTTTGCGACCAATGTGGCTATGCAACTGGCAAAACCACTGGGCAAAAATCCGCGCGAAATTGCCGAACAATTGGCCGAAAGTTTGCGTCAAACAGGTGATTACACTGAGGTTTCAGTGGCTGGACCTGGTTTTATTAACCTAAAATTGTCATCAAAAAAGTTAGCCGATAATTTGCAGTCCACTTGGTCTGATAAATACGGTGAAAATAATGATGGCGCCGGTAAGACTATGGTGGTTGAATATCCTAGTGCTAATATGGCCAAACCCTATAGCGTTGGTCATTTACGTTCAGGCAATCAAGGCTGGGCTGTTAAGCGCCTAATGGATGTGACTGGCTGGAACGTTATTACTGATAATCATTTGGGTGATTATGGAACACCGTTTGGTGTTTGGGTTGTCGGTTTTTTGAAGTTTAGTAGTGATGAGCAATTGGCAACTGATGGTATCTACGAATTAGGCCGAGTCTATATTGCAACAAAAAAAGCACTCAAGGACGAAAAAGAGCGTAGCGAAACTGTTTTAGCCGATCAAGTCCAAGATTGGCTTATAAAGCTGGAAAATAATGACGAACTGGCAGTCGGTTACAGTAAAAGATTTAATGATATTAGTATCGGTCATATTCACGAGATTATGGGGCGATTAAGAATAGCAACTGACTATGAATTAGGTGAAGCTTTTTTTGCACGGCGAGGCAAGCAAATTGTTCAAGATTTGTTGGGTCAGGGGATTGCTATTCAAAATGACGATGGATCAGTCATTGTGCCGTTGGATGAATTTGGCATTAAAGTTCCACTGTTGGTTCAAAAATCAAATGGTGCAGCGTTATACGCCACGACTGATTTGGCGACGATTTTGTATCGTGAAGAAACTTGGCATCCCGATAAAGTAATTTATGCAGTTGGTTCTGAGCAAATCTTTTATTTCTCGCAATTAATTGCTATGGCAAAAAAAATTGGCATAAAAACCGAATTGGTTCATCTGTGGTTTGGTACAATTGATCAAATCAACGAAGATGGTGTGCGTGAAAAGATGAGCAGTCGCAAGGGTGTCGTAATGATGGAAGAATTGCTTGATCAGGCCGAAGCTAAGGCTCGCGAGGTGGTAGTAGGTCGCGAAGTATCTGACGACGACATCAAAAAAATTGCTGTTGGTGCCATTAAATTTAGTGACTTTATTGCTGATCGTCGCACCAATATTTTGTTTAGCTGGGATAGTATTTTTGCGTTATCAGGATTCAGCGGACCGTATGTTCAATACGCTGCCGTTAGGGTGAACAAAATTCTGCACGATAATGAAATTACTCAGACTGATATTTCGCAGTACGACTGGGCACCTGAAAAATCAGTAATCTTGAAGTTGTTGGAATATCCAGATGTTGTTCGTCTTGCGGCTCGCGACCTTGAACCACATAAAATCGCGACTTATCTGTACGAATTGGCGCGTGATTTGAATCGTTATTACGAAACTACACCGATTGCGGTTGGTGATGTGACGGATGTTGAAAAACAAGCTAGACTTCGATTACTACAAAAAGTCAGCCAAATTTTTAATCACGGTTTGAACTTGCTGGGTATTGAAGTACCAAGTAGTATGTAAATTATGGTGATAATTAAAGGAGATAAAATGTCAAAAGCTAAAAAAGTTTCAAAAAAAGCCAAAACAAGCTCATTTAATATTGTTAGCGCGGGTGAATCGCAACTTAAATCTTTTTTTGATTTTATTCGCACTCAGGGTGTTGTTGGACTAGCAGTTGGTTTAGTTTTGGGTGGTTCAGTCAGCGTTATGGTTAAATCATTAGTTGATAATGTCGTAATGCCGCCGCTTGGATTGATTGTTGGGTCGGCCGAAGGTATTAAGGGTCTGGCTTGGACAATGGGGCAAACTGCCGGTGGCCAACCGATAACATTGCGTTACGGTATCTTTTTAAATGACTTAATCAATTTTGTTGTTATTGCCTTGGTTGTGTATGTGATTGTTAGCTTTTTAAAAATAGAAAAATTCGATAAAAAGAAAGATTAGTTATGGCTAAAAGAACTTCTGGAAAAATTTTATGGCTTGATTTAGAAATGACGGGTTTATCGGCTGACGATGACCTAATTCTTGAGGTGGCGGCAATTGCGACTGACTGGAATTTTAAAGAAATTGCGACTTATCATGGCATCGTAAAAAATACAAAAAAGGCGTTAACCGAACGGTTGGCGACAAATGCGGCTTTTTGGGATTATCATACTGATTCAAGGGACGGTTTGATTGATCAAAATAAAAATGGCAAATCTTTGACTGAAATTGAGGATGAAATATTGGCTTTTATTAGCGAACATTTCAAAGCCAGCAAGCCAGTTTTGTTGGGCGGTAACTCAATTCATATGGACAGGCGTTTTATCGTCTCAAACTGGCCAAGACTAGATGCCAGATTGCATTATCGCATGCTGGATGTTAGTGCGTGGAAGGTAGTCTTTGATGGAAAATTCAAAAAAAAGTTTACCAAACCTGACGCTCATCGTGCTTTGGATGATATCCGTGGCAGCATTATGGAATTGCAATATTATCTGACCAAAATTAAATAGTGCTACAATAAAGTTATCATGCAAAGTATAAAGAATCGTCCTGTTCGTTGGCGAATCTGGCTGGTGGCATTTATTATTCTTATTGCTATTGGCACTGTCGCATTTATTCTTTTTGCGCCTAAAATATCAGCACCATCTGGCGATAACCCAAAAGTGGCGATAAAACCAGTAATTAAGCCAACGTCGATCTCTTCAAATGTTTTATTCACAGGTAATATTTATTGGGGCCGATATATTAATGATTGGTCGATGGCTAGTCCGCTTAAATATGCTTATCCTTTTTCGCGCTTAAACGAATTTAATCGTGATCAATACAATGCTTGGATATCTGGTTTGGAATGTCCAGTCGTGAGTGGTATTAATATGACTTCAGCTGAAGAGGATAATACTTTGACGTTTAATTGCTCGCCAGAATATCTGTCCGAAGCCGCCAAGTGGTTTACGGCTGTAACTTTGGCTAATAATCATACTGACAATCAGGGAATTGATGGTTTTACCGAGACGAAACAACAACTTAAAACAGCTGGTATCCAATATTTTGGACATTATGATCCAAGGGTGATTGATGATGTTTGTGAGGTAATTAGTTTGCCAGTTTCAGTTATAAACGACGACAAGTCAGTTACAAAAGGTAATTTACCGGTTGCAATGTGTGGCTATCATGGCGTATTTCGTATTCCAACGCCCGAGTCGGTGGCTGTGATGGAAAAATACAGTAAATATATGCCAGTAATTGCTATGCCACACATGGGGGCAGAATATAAGTCGGCGCCTGATCAGTTGAAAATTGATTTTTACCACAGTTTGATTGATGGTGGGGCTGATATGGTGCTAGGTGATCACCCACATTGGATTCAAAATACTGAAAGTTACAACGGGCATCTGATTGTCTATTCGATGGGTAACTTTATATTCGATCAGCAAGATACGGCCGAGGTTGTGCGTTCGGCGGCGATTAATGTAGTTATGAAAACTGGCGACAATGATACAACTTTATTATCCAAGTGGTTGGCATTGGGTGAAACTTGCGCAGTATTCAAAGATGATTGTTTGAAACAAGCCGAAGACCAAGGTCTGACAAAACTTCAAATTAATTATCAATTTGGTGTTGTTGGCTCAAATGACTCTGACAAGATAGTAAAACCAGCCACCGTCGACCAGCAAAACAGTATTTTGCAGCGCCTAAATTGGCAATCGACGATAAATGGTTTGCGTTCACCATACAGTAGTCTGTAGAATGGGTTTATGAAACATAAAGAAATCGAAGATTATATACTCAGTTTTCCAAATTCATGGCTAGATTTTCCGTTTGGCGAAGGTACGTCAGTTTATAAAATCGGGCACACTGAAACTGGTGGCGGCAAGATGTTTGCGCTGATTGCCGACAATACTAATCCGCTGCGCATTAGTTTAAAATGTGATCCGTTGTTGGCTGAAAAATTGCGCGAAGATTATGAAACAGTTTTGCCAGGCTATCATTTGAATAAAAAACATTGGAACACAATTATTTGCACAGGTCAGGTACCTGATGACGAGTTAAAAAGTTTGATTTCGATTAGCTATAATTTAGTTAACGCTGATTAGAGTTTCGAGGAGTCAAATTCGCTAAATTGTTTTCGAATTGGTTCAAGATTTTTGAGGCTATTGCTTAAAAAGGCTTTCAAACTAGTACTGTTGGTGCTTTTATAAATTTGATTCATTAAAACTATAATTTTATCCAATTGAGCCGTCATTTCGATGGCATAAACTCGATCATATGCAATATTTAATCTGGCATCCTCTAATCTTGCCAACATTGCATCGGTCGATTCTGCAGATGTGATTGTTTTATCAATCTTGGTAATAGTAATACCATCTTTGGCCAAAATTGGCGTGATATCAGTAATTTCATTCAACAGTAAAGTGCTAAGGCCGGCATTAATGGCACGTAATTGACTACTTTTCATTTTAGTTTTAGCTCCGTCGACGACGCTAGATGTAGCGTTTAATCTGGCGGCTAATTTTTCGTTGGTTTTGGTACCGCTGGATGACAAATTACCAATAACCGCAAATATGGCAAAAATTAATAGTATACCAATTCCAATTGCCGCAAACATCACTGGTTTTTTATTAAATAAATCAAATTTATGCGTTTGATGTGGCGCAATCTGATTCAGATAGTCAACAGGGACGGGTTGTTGGTTGTCATTAGGATACATACTGTTGCTATTTAAGCATAAACGGATGGAATTTCAAAATGTCGGTTATCTCTTGCCGTTTGCTTTGAGTTATGTCCTAACAGAGGTATAATGATATTATGCAAGATGCCAAAGAGGAAGTTAGGGCGCGGCTGAATATCGAGGACGTGATTGGTGAATACGTTCCTCTTAAGCGTGCCGGCCGAAACTTTCGTGGCCTCAGTCCATTTAGTGGTGAAAAAACGCCAAGTTTTTATGTCAGCCCCGACAAACATATTTGGCATGATTTTTCGTCTAACAAAGGTGGTGATGTCTTTACGTTTATTATGGAAGTTGAAGGGATTGATTTTCGGTCGGCCCTTGAAATGCTGGCGCGTAAAGCTGGCGTTGATTTAACGATTTACGATACCAAAGGCAGCCAAGAAATCGCCGCGCGCAAAAAAAGGCTATTGCAGGCCCATGATTTAGCTGCCAATTATTACCAACAAAGTTTGATTAAAAATCAACATGCCATGGAATACGTCTTTGGCAAACGTAAACTCAGCAAAAAAATCGTGACAGATTTTCGGGTTGGCTATGCGCCAACCAGTGGCGATGCTTTAGTCCAATTTTTAACCAAAAAAGGTTTTACCAAAAACGAATTATCGCAAGCTGGACTAGTTAATCAATACGGTGGTGATTTATTCCGTGGTCGCATGATGGTGTCGTTGATGGACGGCACGGGACAGGTGATTGGCTTTACGGGACGAATTATTATTGATGACGACAAAGCGCCAAAATATCTAAATACGCCACAAACTTTATTGTATGACAAAGGTCGACATGTCTTTGGTTTGTCGCAGGCCAAAGAATCAATTAGGACGGGTGATTATTCGGTTATCGTTGAAGGTAATTTAGACGTTATTAGCAGTCATCAAGTTGGCATTAATCAAGTTGTGGCAACCGCTGGCACGGCCATGACCGAACATCATTTGCGAGCCTTGGTGCGCCTCAGCAGTCATATTCGATTAGCTTTTGACAGCGACAAAGCCGGTTTGGCGGCGACTGAACGCTCAATTCCGATTGCTCAAAACGTTGGCGTTGATTTAACGATAATTACATTGCCTGGTGGCGCCAAAGACCCAGACGAATTGATTCAAACCGACCCCAAATTATGGCAGCAGGCGATTGATAACGCCGAACCGGCGGTTGATTGGTTGTTAAGGCAATATGCTTTGCGCGAAGACTTGCAAACAGCAGCTGGCAAACGCCGATTTACAACTGTAGCGCTGGATTTGGTGCGATTGCTGACCGACTCGGTTGAACAAGAATATTATTTGATTAAAATTGCTAAAATTAGTGATTCATCAGTCGATGCGCTGAAAGAAAAACTGGACAGTGGCGTTAAAAAGTCCGAAAGGTCATACAAAATCCCAGTTTCGCAGTCCGACGTTTTGCATGATCCAGCCTCATACCAAGACAATCTTTTGGCGGTGGCCTTAATTGATGGCGCAACACACGAATTGTTTAAATTAGTCGATATCCAGACCTTTACGGGCGACGAAAGGCAAGCCGTTGCTAAATATTTGTCCGAATGTGGCGGCAAACCAGTTCGTGATACGCCTGAAAGCTTGCAAAATTATGATATCTATGTAAAAATATTACTATTAAGGGCCGACGCTCGATATGCCGAATGGAACGACCAAGATCGTTACTTTGAAACGGCA
>CAISVS010000151.1 GCA_903889015.1 uncultured bacterium
AAAAAATATCAATTAACACTAGAAATCATGTCAAGTTTGCGCTATAATTCATTGACAAGCACCATCGGGGTGTGGCGCAGTTGATAGCGCGCTCGGTTTGGGACCGAGAGGCCGAAGGTTTGAGTCCTTTCACCCCGACCATAGAAAAAATCCTAGACCTTATGGCCTAGGATTTTTTCTATAGTTCCCGGGGTGAAAGGACTCAATCCTTCCCCCTCCATTCAATAAATGCTAAAGTACATACATGCAATCGCCAATCATCAAACGCCTATTTTCAGATAAAATATCAACCATCTTGACGCTGGCTATATTTTTTTTGGTTTTACTTAGAATAGTTATTTTGCCATTATCGCCACCGGGTTTTTACGTAGACGAAGCCGCAACCGGCGCTCATGTTGTCGCCATGGTAAAACACCAAACAAATGCCCACGGTCAATCTTGGCCATTATTTTCACCATCTTTGGGTGGTGGTTTTACGACACCAGTTTACCTTTACCCGCTAAGTTTGTGGGCGGCAATATTTGGTCTTAGCGAACTTTCTTTGCGCGCTTTTTCTCAGTTTGTGACGATAATTGCCATTTTATTTATCGGCCTTGGTATTCGTCTTTGGTTAAATAAACGCGCTGGGTTAATGGCTGTAGTAATTGGTTTGGCCTTGCCTTGGGGATGGTTGCAAGGCAGTCTGGCCTGGGATCCTGTCATGGCACCACTAATGGTTAGCTTGGCTTTTTTTGGATGGTCATTATTATTAACACGTAAAGATAAAAACAACAACCGAAAAGGCCATATAATCCTTATTTTGGCGTTAATTTTATTGGCCTACGTCTACCCGCCATATTGGGTCAGTGCGCCACTGCTATTAGTTGCAGCTTATGCAACGTTATATTTTAAAAAACGCGTATCAGTCCGACAAATCATATACGCTGGACTAGCATCCGCCGTATTAGTTTTACCGTTAATTAACTTTATATTGCAACCAAACACTTTAAATCGCTCTTCAAGTGTCAGTATTTTTCATAACACGTCTTTTATTCAAGCTGTGGGTAAATTTATTGTTAACATAGCCATACTAATTAACCCAGCATTCCTATTTATTAACGGCGATTTTAATTTAAGACATTCAACTGGATTTGAAGGTATGCTGGGTTACGGCGCAATCATCCCAATTGTATTTATTATTTATCTACTGGTCTCCAAAAAACATAACAAATCAAAGAAACTATTAACTGCTAATGAAACTTTTTTGGCCGTGGTTGCTGTGGTCGGCTATTTAATTAGCATAGTTGGATCAGCATTAACAATTGAAGGTCAGCCTCATTCACTGCGCGCCTGTGGAGCTTGGCCATTTGTAATTATTATATTAGCCGTCAGTTGGTCAGCAATACTACGTTCCAAAAATCAATGGTTAAAATATATTACTGTCTTAGTTTTCATAATTGGAACAATGGCCTATGCCGTCAATTTAGCAATTTTTTACCCAGCAACAAGCGCTAGTGAGTTCAACGTACCAGAAAGAACCAAGATTTTTACAAATCAACCAGTTCAATATTTGCCTCTTGCATTACAATATTACGAGACTCGTTAATAGATTTTAATAACTACTTAATTGAAAAGCTTTGTAATATTTTCAAAAAATCACCCGGTTGCTCTTCCTGTGGGATATGACCCGATTCTTTGATGATTTCTAATTTTGAACCTATTATTTCACCAGCTAATTTTATGCTGTGTTTTGTTTGGATAATTTTGTCATCATCGCCCGTAATTACTAACACTGGCATCAGCAGTTCTGACAATCTTTTTTCAGGCTTTAAAGAATAAGTCGATTTCGTAATATTCCAAAGCGCCACATCCCAGTTTTTTATCTTAAACAACTGATAATAGCCGTCATAAGTACTTTTAGATATCTTGGCCGGGTTATGCCAGGTATTATGCACAAATTCATCAACACCATTTTTTAGAACTCGGCTGATAAGTGGGCCCAAATGGTTAATTTGAGGAGTATTTAATATCGGCAAAAATCGTCCTACCACACCACCCTCATAAATTGCCGCATCTACTAATACTAGTTTTGTTATACGTTTTGGATATTTTAATGCCGTATTCAAGGCGACCAAACCACCAGCTGAATGACCGACCAATATGGCCTTATCAACGCCTAGTTTATCCATTAAACTAATGACCAATTCGACTTGTGATTCAGAACTATACGGATTAAAGTCCCTCCATTTGATTGGCCTGTCAGTCAACCCAAACCCCGGCCTGTCAAACGCAATTACACGACTTGTTTTTGCTAGTTCTGGCATTACTTCACGCCACGAAAAAGTCGATGCTCCAAAACCATGAATTAGAATGTACGTCGTGTCACCTATACCAGCCTGTTTATAATGAATATCAACACCATTAATATCAATATATTTACTATCAGAATCCGCCAAAGATTTTGCATCAACCAAACCATCTAACTTTGGTACTGGTATCAATAATGGAACAATGATAAACAACAACAAAACTACGCCAATAACAATCAACATACTGCCTCAACTTTCCTATTATAGATTTTAAAGACCGCCCAAGTTACAAGTATGCCTAAGGTTACACCCGACACAGCATCGGCAATAAAGTGCTGTTTCACAAATAACGTTGACATAACTATCAATACTGCGATTAAAATAAACACCCAAGACCAACGACTTTTTATACAAACAAAATAAGTTGCTACCATTGCTGATAATGCCGAATGAAGACTAGGAAAACCGTTATAAGCTTGGTCGTGTTCGTATATAAATCGCAAAATCCCCGAGAAAAAGTCATCTGATACAACCACGTCGCGTGGTACGTAAGTCTGAAAAGTAACATATACAATAACTGCAACCAGATTAATAATAATTGAAGCATACGCCAGCTGTCGAAACGACCGATTATGATACCAAACGTACAGCATTACAGACCAAAACCAAGGTAAAAACAATAGATATGGAACAGCAAATACTGGAATCCTTGGGATAGCGCTATCAATAATGGTTTTTAAAACATTCAAAGACACATGCGGAACATTAACTACAAAATACAGACAGGCCACTATTATGACAATAATAAATAAAATCGTATCTTTCGACTTTATTCTTAATATTAGTTTGTCAAACATATTCATTATTATTTGGCTTTGCTGGAAATTAGTTTAACTAATTGTTTTAAAAAAATAATACCAAATATCGATAGCGCACCAATTAATATGCCGGCACCAGCCTCGGTTAAAGTCAATGGATCAAAATGGAAAAGACCTCGTAAAAATGGCAGCGTAAATACTAAAATCAGTGATAAAGAGGTAATCGTCAGCACTGTTATCATCGCCTTATTTTCGCGATGCAATATATTTGCAATTGCCTGTTTACCTGAAATTCCCAAGATCAAACATATATTTGCTACGACTAATATCAAAAACGTCATACCACGGGCTTTGTCAACGTTCCAACCCATATCAATCAATGCCTTAAAGGCAAAAACAACAATCGCTGCAACTATTAAACCTTGAGCTAAACTAGACAAAACCATACGTTTGTTAAAAATAGACTCTGAAAGTTTTCGTGGTGGACGAGACATAATATTATGGCTTTCTTTTTCATTTTCAAAAATAATCGTACAGCTGGGGTCAATCACAAATTCCAAAAAGACAATGTGGGCTGGGATTAAAACTAATGGCCATCCAAAAATTGCCGGCAGTAATGACAATAACGCAATTGGAATATGAACCGATATAATATACGACATCGCTTTTTGTAAATTATCGTATATCCTGCGGCCTAACCTAACCCCATGAACGATTGACGTAAAATTATCATCCAACAGGACGATACTAGCAGCCTCTCTGGCAACGTCGGTACCCTTTTTACCCATCGCAATGCCAACATGAGCCGACTTAAGTGCTGGCGCATCGTTAACGCCGTCACCAGTCATCGCTACAATCTCACCGATTTCTTTAAATGCATTAACAATCGTTAATTTATTGGCTGGCGTCACCCGACTAAAGACCGTGACATTTTTAATTACATCTTTGCGTTCAGCCTTAGACAACTTTTCGAATTCTGGTCCAGTAATAACATGGCCGTAATCAAGGCCAATTTGTTTAGCAATATTTTTGGCAGTATCTGGATAATCACCAGTTATCATGACAACTTTAATGCCAGCTTCACGACACATTTTTACAGCTGCAGCCGCTTCTTTGCGAATCGGATCAGCCAAACCAACAAGACCTAAAAATTCAAATTCAAAATCATGGCGATTTTCTGGTAAATTAGATTTTGTTTTACCTTTACCGACCGCTAAGACACGTAATCCTTGACTGGCCAATTGTTTAACGCGCTTTTCAAGGTCATGTTTTGTCGTCGCATCTAAATGACATAGTTCAAATACCGTTTCGGGCGCACCCTTTAATGCAACCGCCTTGACGACACCATCATCACCCCAAACATGAACTACCGACAGAGAATCTTCTTGTAATGGATATTCTTTGATAATTGTTAATTGTTTATAAACGGCGTCGATATCGCCAAAGACCTGTCGCCCAACTGATATAAAAGCCTCTTCCATTGGGTCAAATGGATTTTTCTGTGAAGCCAACACACCATACTTTGCAATCTGGCTAACTTTACGAAAATCATCACTATAATACACGCCGTTTTCATCAATTATGGTCGATACTTTCATTTGGTTTTCGGTTAATGTACCGGTTTTATCGACACAAAGTACACTTGCACTTCCTAAAGTTTCAATTGTATGAGCCCGACGAGCTAGAATATTATTTTTAGCTAAACGCCATGCACCAAGAGTCAAGAATATCGTTAAAACAACCGGAAACTCTTCGGGCAAAATAGCAATCGCCAGCGTCAAACCAGCCAACATACCCCTAACGACGTCACCGCTGCCTATCCAATAAATCAGAGTTAACAAAATCGATGACCCAATTGCCATCGCAGCCACTAATTTGACAACTTTATTAACTTCTTTTTGTAATAATGTTTTTTCGGTTTTGATTGAATTTAAAGACGTGCCAATCTTGCCAAGCTCAGTTGCAAGACCTATGCCTGTAACCTCAGCCACCGCATGTCCGCTAACAACTAAAGTACCAGAAAAGACAGAGTTAATTCTATAATCAGTCACTTCCCTAGTGTGTTTTTCTACTGGTTCTGACTCACCAGTTAATAATGATTCGTCAACCCTAAAATTCTCAGCCGATATTAATTTAGCATCAGCCGGTACGCGACTGCCCTCGGCCAGCAACATAATATCACCAACTACAACTTCACGACCATGAATCGTAATTTTTTTACCATCCCTGATCACGTCTGATATTGGGCTAGCTAAATTACGTAGCGCTTCAAGCGATTTTTCGGTTTTTGATTCTTGATAAAGTTCAATACCAATAATTCCAAAAAATGAAATCATCAGCAACGATGCTTCACTGGCATCCCCCAAAATAAAATAGATTGCAACTGTTGCCATCAGTAAAAATATCATTGGCTCGGTCAACAATTCAAAAATTATTTTAAATATGTTTTTGTTGTCTTTATTTGGGAGCTCATTAAAACCAAATTTTCTTTGTCGGGCCGCAGCTTCCCTTGCTGTCAAACCTTCTATTCGATTTATATCCATTTAAATATTTTATCACGACTAACGGTAAACTATTGAATACCCAGACCCTTTGTAATACCAACTTGGCCTCGGTATATCCTGGCAGCAAATTCTGGCGCAATTGGATTAATTACAACACCCGTTCCAAGTTCTAGCCCAGCCCAAATATTTGGACGTGGCGCCAATTTAATGTGCATATGGTAATCCTCACTATTGACGGCATTCTCGACAAAATAATTATAAGGAATTCCAAACTTATCTAATGTTCCCAATAATATCTTTAACGCAATCGCAAACGATTCCTTTTCGCTGTGATTTAAATCCGAAATTAAACGAATATGACGCTTTGGAATCAACCAAGCCGCATATGGTGCGTCACTGGCATACGGCGCCAATACAAACAAATTTTCATCTTGCCAAATCACTCGCGGCTTGTCAGATTCAGCCACAATAATGTCGCAATATGGGCAGGTCGTCTGTTCGAGACGGTATTTTCCATAAGCCCGAGCCTCGGACTCTATCTTAGGTGGCAAAAGTGGCAAAGCAATTATTTGTGAATGTGTATGATCAATCGAAGCCCCAGCCTTACCGCCTTCGTTTTTAAAAATTAGCACATGTTTAATACCGTGCATATTACGTAAGGCTGTATACCGTTCGGCGTACGCATTAAAAATCCTAACAATATGATCGACTGAAAATTCATTAATGTCCATACCGTGACGTCGAGTTTCAATCACAACTTCGGCTTGGCCATAAGCGCTGGTATTATCTGGCGTCAGCGGCGAATAATCATTAATGAATGATAATATCTCCCATTCGCCATCGGGATTATTGTCGCGATACGTCACAGTGTTTTGATGTTTGTTGTCAAAATTATGTGGACAAAAACTGCATAATTTTGAACTACCTTCAGCTTTTTCGATTAACTCTAACGGGCGCCTAGCACGATTAGGCGATATAATGACGTACTCGTCCTTGAAATAGTCTTTACGAATTTGCGGTTTGGTCATTACTAATCATAATAATGCATATGGTTTAATAATAGAAGTCGGTTGCGACTTTGAGTTTTCGTAATTTGATGTTATAGTTATGTTATATTTTTATAACCCTTTCAAAAAAAGAGGTGAATATGAAAATTATCAATGGTGTTGGATTATTGCTATTTGACAGCCTCGGCAGAATGTTTTTGCTTGAGGAATTAATTGCAAAACCGCACATTAACAAACTGGCGGGAATGCTTAGTTGTCCACTCGAGACAATGAAGCCAAATGAGTCAAAAGATGATGCAATGGAACGTATGATTTTTGAGGAAATCGGCGTAATAATTACGCCAACACCAAAAATTTTTGACACGTTGCTAATCAGATTGAGCGAGGAATATTCAGTGCTTTTATCTATGTATGTAGGTAAAAGTGACGAAAGTTTTATATCGTGTCCTAATGATACAGATGTCAAACATTTCGGCTGGATGTACCCCGTCAATGTCTTGCGACTAAACCCGCAAAAACGAAGAATTGAAGTAAGCCCAATCTTGGATGCTTACTTCAAATTTGTTAACGGTGTGTAATGGTAACCCATTACACACCTATTTTATATCTGAATAATCGTCCCATCGTCAATATCATTAAAAGCTCGACTAATAAAACCGGCGCTGAATCCGTTACATACCACAACTTGCTTTAATGATTTTGGAATATCATTACCAGACAACACGGCAATCTTGTTTTTAAGACCACCCGTTACATCGACGTTATGTGATCCAGATAACGTCACTTTATTATTAGTAGTAATGGAATCTAACGTAATTGATTTTATTATTATTGCATCACGATAAACATGCGGGTCTTTATCAAAAATTCCATCAATATCAGATACAAAAACAATCTTACTGGCATTATATTTTTTTGCCAAATCAACAGCAATCACATCGCCCGAACAAATCGTCATCCCTAAAGTTTCGTCAAAAACTATTTCACCATACAGCAATGGGACACAATTTGAACCTAACGCTTGGTCAATAACATCATAAAAACATTTATTAATTTTACCGCCACGTTGAATAATCACCGATGCCGTATGAACTGGCGCAATATTAACACCGTGATTCAAAAATATTTCAGCTATTGCCAGATTTAGCTTTTGGTTAGCAACGTGTATTAATTGTGCACCTTCGATTTTCATAGAATCGTTTTTAGTGCCATTTTCCAGCTGATACTGCTTGGCTACCTGATGAGCGGCCGAGCCAGCACCATGAATAATAATCAATTGTATATTTTTATTCACCGATAATGCCGCGGCGCAATCTTTGGCAATTTCAGTCAACAGCTTACGACGAATAAAAACGCCGGTGCGGTTTTTTTCAGTGACAATACTGCCACCAATTTTCAATATTATGGTTCTTTTGTTAATAATCCTACCTCGGATGAGTGATTGATTTACAACTATTTAGCAAACTCAATAGCACGGGTTTCACGAATAACGTTAACTTTGATTGTACCAGGGTATTGCATTGTACTTTCAATTTTAACAGCGATATCACGAGCTAATTTAATAGCGCTTAAATCATCAATTGCTTTTGGACTGACAATAACGCGGACTTCGCGGCCAGCGCTAATAGCATAGGCTTTGTCGATGCCGTTAAATCCAAGAGCAATATTTTCCAAATCACGCATACGTTCAGTAAAGTTTTCAGCGCTAATATTACGGGCACCTGGACGAGCCGTCGATAGCGAGTCACACACACGAACAATCAAAGCTTCAGGTGTTGTAGCCTCGACATCATCATGGTGAGCTTCGATAGCGTGGGCAATTTCTTCAGACATGCCGTATTTGCGAGCAAATTCGGCAGCCAAGTGGTGATGTTTGCCTTCCATCTTGTGTGTCACAGCTTTGCCTGTATCGTGTAACAAGGTTGCAATCTTGGTAATGCGAACATCAGCACCGATTTCTTCGGCAATTAAACCTGCCATATGAGCCATTTCGACACTATGCATCAAAACATTTTGACCGTAACTTGTTCGATATTTTAATTCACCTAGCAAACGTAACATTTCTTTGGGAATACCAACAACGCCAACTTCACGGGCAGCATCTTCACCGGCACGGTTGATTTCTTTGTTGATTTCTTGTTCGGCCTTAGCAACAACTTCTTCGATGCGTCCTGGGTGAATACGGCCATCCTTCATCAACATTTCAAGGCTCATGCGAGCAACTTGACGACGAACTGGGTCAAATGAACTAAGGATAATCATACCTGGAGTGTCGTCAACCAAAATATCGACACCAGTGGCACGTTGCAAAGCTTGAATATTACGGCCTTCTTTGCCGATAATACGACCCTTCATTTCATCATCCGTTAATTTAACGGCGGTAACAGTACGTTCAGCCGTAACTTCTGATGACATACGTTCCATTGCAGTAACCAAAATGGTCTGAGCAATATCTTCGGCTTCTTCTTTGGCATCGTTTTGCAATTTATTAATCAAGCCAATCATGTCTTGTTTAATATCGCGCTCGGTCATTTGCATCAATTTATCAGCCGCATCTTCTTTGGTCAATTTAGCAATTTTTTCAAGTTTGTCTTGTTGTTTGACACGAATTTCACGAATTTCGTCTTTTAATTTTTCGACATCACGTTCTTCGGCACGAAGTTTTTCAGATCGTTTGTCGAGTTCATCCATTTTACGATCCAAGGTGACTTCACGTTCACCTAAACGACCTTCGGTTTTTTTCCACTCACGACGACGCTCGTTTTCAAGCTCCAGTACTTCGTCTTTGGCTTTTAATACGATTTCACTAGCTTTGGTTTTAGCTGAAGCTAATTCTTTTTCGACCTTTAATTTACCGCCGGTTTGTTGGCGTTTTTCGTAGGTGATTGTGCCTCCAACACCAACAAATACCGCAATTACGGCAATAATAATCTCTAACATGGTTAATCCTTTCCTCGCGAAAGGCCCACTTCGGTATTAATTTCCAGTATTAAATGCTTGAATTAAAATTTCAGTTAGCCTGTAGCGTCGGTTTCAAAGTTATTCAGAGTCCAAATGGACTATATATATAGTAGCCTTTTTTATATAAAATGTACAAGTAATTAATTTCCATTTAAATTTTCGTATATATTTTTACAACACCACCCAACATTCAATCATTCCTCTGAATGTCCTGTTTGTCTGACGCGCTAAAACTAACTGAATTTATTCTTTGTAATCTGCGGAACGACCTTCCTGTATGGTACGCGTGGACGGTACCATAAAGTGAAGATCGCCTTCACGCCAA
>CAISVS010000152.1 GCA_903889015.1 uncultured bacterium
TATAAGTACGTAACATAAAAATATATACATAAAAATTTTACGTTTAAATTAATAATGAATTGCCCGCGCGATGCTTGCTTAATTATATTAATTAATTTTTGTAATAAATTTGATATAGCAAATCAATCACTACAAATCGAACATTTGGTGCTTAACATATTTAATTTTAATAATAAAAAATATTACGCAATAATCGTCTTCGTTTTTATTGCAAAAAAAGACGCGGGAAGAATTAAAAAAAATGTATATTTTTACGATAAAACAAATTCAAGAAAGTGGGTAAAAAATAAATACGTGGCAGAATACCATAGAGGCTTTTTGAGGCCGTTGGACTGACTTTGATGTGTGTAAATAATGGTGTAGTAAAAAAGTATATTGCTTTATGTGTATTATAATACGTAACATATACAATGTTGTAAAAATATACAAAAACAATACCATATCTTTAATATATTTGTTTTATGGTTAGTATTGTAAATAATACATTGAATATGTTAATACATATTATTGACCAAATATGTTGGTTATGCTATTATCTGGACAGGTTTTATCAACAAAAACAAACAACAAAAAACCTATCAATACCTTAACAATTTACATAACACTGACCGTCATTTGACGGCAATTCGGTGACGACACCAATTACTTTTAGTATGCAGTTGGCGTCGCCGATGCTCCGCCAAATGGCGTGAAGCTACCATGTTTAGTACGGAAGTGCTTTTACTCGCAGATAAAATAAAAATACCTGTCTGTGAATAAAAGCACTTCATGGAAACACGTGAAGTGGCTATACTCCTACTTTTGTAGGAGCGGTCAGATTCCTGCAGCGGCAGGTGCCTAACGGCTCTCACGCCCAATATTTTTTATCTCGGCGTATGCAGCAGCCTAGGCATAAGCCTGTCGCTCAGGAAAATTTTTCTCATTTAAGCTTAAATGATATAGTTATGTAATATGTTAAAAATCATCATATCGATCACAACACTAGTCAGCCTCTGCTTTCTAATTATGTTGTTGAACACTACGACGCCAGCTACTGCTGGCCCTTTTGGTATTCTGATGATATTTATTTTAGCTTACATATTATCCATAGGTTTAACTACTTACGTTCTGTATTATTCCAGCCGAATAATGGTACGTCTTTCGATTATATTTAGGACTAGACGGCCTTTTGAAGCATTTTCATTCAAGCATGCTTATTATTATTCATCTGTTATTGCGGCATTACCGATTTTACTAGTTGGGTTGCAATCTGTCGGAGCAGTGGGGATATATGAACTATTGCTGGTATGTATGTTTGTCGGCATTGGTGTTTTGTACGTTTCAAAAAGAGTTCGCTAAAATTATTGTCATAAGCTTGTTAATGTCGTGGTATAATTACAGATATGAAACCAGAAGCGTCATCGCCTCAGTTAAACCCTGAATTGCCGTCTATTCAGTATGGCCCAATGCTTGAACATGCGCCAGTTTTAGGATCACCTGAAACGGGCATTGAAAAGGCATCTGAAAGGTATGAACAAAAGGCAGAAGCTAGTGCTATATTGGCAGATATTGGATTGACAACTGTTATACCAGCCCCTGTTAAAGAAGACGAAAAAGTTGCGACAATTACAACAACAGATGATAATCCAGCCATTGCAAAAGACGATGATTTAATTGAAAAAGAATGGGTGAACAGGGCAAAAAAAATTGTCGCTGAAACCAAAGATAACCCTTATAAACGTGATGAAAGTATCAGTCAACTACAGCGTGATTACATAAAGAAACGGTTTGGAAGGGAGTTGGGCGTTGCTGAGTAGCAATTGTCAGGGATTGATTTGTTGATATGATGAACTTTTTAATCATAACTATTGTTGTCATCGTTGTAGGCACTGCGACCGCTGTTTTTGTGTATTCACAGTACAAAAAATCCCTACGGGATGCTAAGGATTACGAACGTGGTCTAAAGATGGTGCCGATGTATATTCACATTCCACCATCGAGTGATGATATTGAGTCAAATGGACGCGATGAAAGAGATATTACAGAAGAAGTTTTGTCTCAGGCACAAGTTATGTACAATATTATTTCAAGTACGGCTACCAAAGGCTTTAAAAGCCGCGTCTACGGTCAGCGACATTTGTCATTTGAGATTGTGGCCAACAAAGGATTGATTCATTACTATGCGGTCGTACCGGCAGTATTAACTGATGTAGTTAAACAGGCAATAGAGGCTGCATATCCATCGGCTAGGCTAGAGGAAGTTGAAGAACATAATATTTTTAGCGAGGCTGGTAGGATAAGTGGGACTATTGGCGGTGAGTTTACTTTGAAAAAAAGTTACGTTTATCCTATTGCGACATATCAAGAGTCAAAACGTGATGCAGCAAGAGCGCTATTAAACTCTTTGTCGGCTGCAAACCGTGAAGATGGTGTCGGGGTGCAAATACTAATGCGCCCTGCAACTGAAAGTTGGGTAAAAAATTCAATATTTGCAGCTAATAAAATTAAAAAAGATAAAGGTTCGAAGTCGACAGTGGTTGGTGGTTTAAGTTTGATGCAGGCTTTATGGAAACCGATTGAGGCAAAAGAAACTAAACCAGAAGATAAACAGCTGACATCACTCGAGCAGGGATTGGTTGATGCGATTGAAGAAAAAACCCGTCATCCAGGTTATGAAGTTTTAGTGCGGGTTGTTGTGTCGTCTAATACGGCAGCTAGGTCTCAGGCGTTGTTGTCGAATGTAATTGCCGCTTTTTCTTTATTTGATTCACCAACCAATAATGGTTTTAAATTTAGCATCTCAAAAGACATAGAAGAGTTAGTTACATCGTATATTTTTCGTTTTTTTCCTCAGTCGGTAAAGCAAAATATATTAAATAGTGTTGAATTGGCGACCATATACCATTTACCTGATCAAAATAGCATTCCTTCGTCGCAAGTTCAAAGACAGATGGCTAAACAGGTTGATGGCCCAACTCAGGTTATGGATGAGGGATTTTTGTTGGGCTATAACGAATTTCGTGGTACTAAAAAGCAAATTCGACTGAGTACTAATGATCGCCGTCGCCATACTTACATGATTGGACAAACCGGTACGGGTAAATCAGGTTTGTTGGAGAACTTGGCTTTTCAAGATATGATGGATGGTCGTGGGTTTGCCTTTATTGATCCACACGGCGACTCGGCCGAAAAGTTATTAGGCATGGTGCCAAAAGAACGTGTCGAGGATGTTATATATTTTAGTCCTGGCGACATGGATAACCCAATTGGGTTGAATTTATTTGAGTTTGAAACTCAAGACCAACGTGATTTTTTGATTCAAGAGGCGATTGCTATGTTATACAGATTGTACGACCCAGGACACACAGGTATTATTGGTCCGCGATATGAACACTGGTTCCGTAATGCGTCCCTGACTATTATGAGTGACCCTAATGGTTCGACTTTTATTGATATTCCACAGGTCTTTAACGATCAGGCATTTACGGATGAGAAATTGAAATACGTGACTGATCGAACGGTGCTTGATTTTTGGAACAAAGAGATGGCTCAGACGAGTGATGTTAACAAGTCAGAAGTTTTGGGTTGGTTTGTCAGCAAGTTTGGTGCCTTTTTGTCTAATGAAATGATGCGTAATATATTGGGTCAGACAAAAAGTGGGTTCAATTTGCGCGACATTATGGATAATAAGAAGATTTTGCTGGTTAACCTGTCGAAGGGCCGCACTGGTGAATTAAACTCACAATTATTGGGTATGATATTTGTCATGAAGTTTCAAGCGGCGGCTATGGGTCGGGCAAGTGTACCCGAAGATGAGCGCGAAGATTTTGCGCTTTATGTCGATGAGTTTCAGAATTTTGCGACCGATAGTTTTCAGACGATATTATCAGAGGCCAGAAAATATCGGTTGAATTTGGTGCTGGCTAACCAGTTTATGACACAATTAACAGATAATATTCGTGAGGCGATTATTGGTAATATTGGTACTGTTATCAGTGGTCGTATTGGTATTACCGATGCCGAAATACTGCAAAAGAAGTTTGCACCGACTTTTGACGCTGAAGATTTAACAAAATTACCTAACTTCCAGACCATATCGTCAGTTATGATTAATGGCGTGCCTTCAGCTGCCTTTAGTATGTCACTGGTGCCACCAATGGGGCAATCTAACCCGCAGCTTCGAGATGCGCTGAAAAAGTTGTCAGCAGCTAAATATGGACGTCCTAGAGCACAGGTTGAAAGAGAGATATTTGCGCGTCTGGGCGCCGGTGATGCCGCCAAGAAAGCGAAGTTGGATGCAATTAAGCAGGCCCAGCAAGATAGAATGAATAGAGTTTCGGCCGATAATCAGCAGCCAGTAGCACCAGCTGCAAATGGATCATCGTTTTTGGATGATTGGTTAGTTAAACGTCAACAGATAACCGCTAGCCAAACTGTTGTTGCCCCCAGTAACCCCGTTAAAGTAGATAGTGGCATAACAGATAGCGTGGCAACGGTAGCACCACTACCTCAGGGTAATGAATTGCATATACGAGAAAATGGTGTTGATGATGAAGTGTCAATCAAACTTCGTTAGACTTTAATATTTTTTGCCAGTAAATAACAGTCTTAGATAGTCGTGTATGATGCCGATTATAAATCCAATAATGAAGGCTGCGATGGTCTCAGAGCCTGACATAGCATAACCAATGTTTTTCGATACCATATAAGTTATTAATGTTATCAAGAACGCTGAAATCGATCCAAACAAGATTACATTTGGCCTTGCGATGATGTTACCTATAAAATCACTAATATCATCGATTAATTTGATATGGATTATTTTACTGAATATACGACTAGATTTAGGTAATTCAGACTGAGCTCTTTCGACTGTTCGATTATAGCTGATATCATGTTGTTGAACGTGTAAGACACTACGTTTTGATGCTAGAATGCGCTCTTTATTTTCGTTTATTATCTTTTTTTGTCTAAGATTTATCGTATATTTTTTCGCTTCAAGACGTGTTATTTCATTTTGAGTCTCTATATCTCTAGGTGACAACTCAACAGTTGTTGCAGGTTTAGCACTATCTGGGCCGCTAGTTGCATGTTGGCTGGGCTTATTATTCATAGTCTGAGTTTCCTTATCCATTAGATAGTTCCAGTACTTGAATCTTTACGGATTAAACGGACTTCTTTATTAATTTGAATAGTTCGAACGTATAAGTATATAGCGATGGTGAATATGAATCCTGTAAACAGTATGCCATTTGAAACATTAGTTTTAGGCAATTGGGAATCAATTCTTTCGATTATTTTTTGGGTTGGGCATTCGACTGCTATATTAATTGGGTTACCGAATGTGCTTGTAATCTTGCAATCAAATGAGTTTTTATTATTGACGCCTTGGGCTGTTGCAGGAATCGTATCTAGCACTTTTGCAACAAATGATCGAGTTTGGCTGTCGTTTGCCTTTATGGTTGACTCTGCCCAAGATATTGTTCCTTCGGTTTTATCGATTATCCCACCGCCAGTATCAATAATGGTTGCGTAATCTAGTATGTCAGATATAGGTATGGTAGCGCGTGATTTAATCGATACCTGGCCGACGTTCTTTATATTGGCAATGAAATTTATTTGGTCACTTGCCTGAGCTGTTACGGAGGATGCATCGACGTAGCCTTGAGACAAATTATTTGCAATAAGTGATTGAGTTATATTATTGTCGTGTGCTGTTGTAATGGCGTTAAATGACTTAGCATCAGATGCATTGGCTGACTCTGAAGGCTGTATAGCTGCAACCAGCTGCACGCCAAGCGTTAGAATAAGAAAAAATAATCCGATTAGTCTAGTTTTTTCTTCACGATTTAAGCGTTTAGAGTAAACTCCAAGTTGACCGACAAGGGCTGGGCTGAATGGCAAATTAGATACTATCTTTCTAAACATAAATTTTTGTATTAATTTTACAATTTACCTCTTATGAAACACTTTAGCATAAGAAATATGTTCAAAGCAATAGACGAGGTGTTATATATAAACAAGGTATCGCTTGAGTGAACACAATTTATCCGTTATAATGGTAATATTGTAAATAGCAGAGTAGTCTGGAATAGATAAGGGAGTTAATAGTGGCTAAACAAAAAGTTGATAATACATACGATGGATCGCAGATTCAGGTTCTTGAGGGTCTTGATCCAGTACGTAAACGCCCAGGTATGTACATTGGTAGTACCGGCTATGATGGTCTGCATCATTTAATCAAAGAAATTGCCGATAACTGTGTTGACGAGGCAATTGCTGGCTATGCTACCAAGATTAACGTTATTATGCTGGCTGATGGCGGCGTAACGATATCTGATGATGGCCGTGGTATTCCGGTTGATAAACACCCAAAGACTGGCATGAGCACGCTAGAGACGGCTTTGACCATCTTGCACGCGGGTGGAAAATTTGGTGGTGGTGGATATAAGGTATCATCAGGACTTCACGGAGTTGGATCAAGTGTTGTTAACGCTTTGTCGACTCGTTTGATTGCTGAAGTTGTCCGTGAACATCAATTGTATCGAATCGAATTTGCGCAAGGTGTCACACAAGGTCAATTACAAAAACTTGGCAAAACTGATCGTGTCAACGGAACGACAATTACATTTTATCCAGACCCAACTATATTTAAAGAAACTACTGAATTTGATTACAAATGGGTAGTTAATTATCTGCGCCACCAAGCCTACCTGACAAAAGGCATTTATGTTGCCGTCAAAGATGAGCGCACTAATGAACGTGATGCCTTTTACTTTGAAGGTGGTATTCAAAGTTACGTCCGACATTTGAATGTTGGCAAAGATGTCGCCAGTGATAATGTCTTTTATGTTGAAAAACAGGTTGAAGAATCAATGGTTGAAATCGCTATTCAATATAACGATTCGTTTGTTGAAATTGTAAAGCCATTCGCTAACAACGTCTTGACTCCCGAAGGTGGAACGCACTTGGTTGGATTTAGGTCGGCGCTAACACGTGTTATTAATGACTATGCCCGCAAGAGTGGACTACTTAAAGAAAAAGAAGAAAACTTGACCGGTGATGATATCCGCGAAGGTTTGACGGCGATTATTTTAGTTAAATTACCAGATCCACAATTCGAGGGTCAGACTAAAAGTAAATTGGGTAACCCAGAAGTTCGACGCTATGTCGAACAGGTAATGAACGAGTACTTCTCGTATTATCTGGACGAAAACCCAAATGTTGCTAA
>CAISVS010000153.1 GCA_903889015.1 uncultured bacterium
AACTGTTCGTCGTCATGTTGTTACGAATGATATATTAGATATGGAGACTGAATAATTATGCATCCCGAATACCAATACCTAAAACTACTCGAAACCATATTAAAAGATGGCAAAACTAAGCCATCGCGAGGCGTCCACCCTGTTCGGTCAATTTTTGGTTATCAGATGAAGTTTGATCTGCGTTACGGTTTTCCGTTGCTGACTACCAAAAAGATGCCATTTAAAATTCTTGCGAACGAACTGTTGTGGTTTGTTTCAGGGTCGTCAAATATCAAAGTTTTGCAAGACAACAAGATACATTATTGGGACGAATTTGCCGACAAAGATTTAAATTTAGGGCCGGTATACGGCGTTCAATGGCGACATTGGCAAAACCCGCATGGTGGCGAAATTGACCAATTAGCTTGGGCGATTAATCAAATCAAAGACAATCCTAATTCAAAAGCAATTATTGTTAGCGCTTGGAATCCAGCCGATTTGACCGAGATGCGATTGCCACCATGTCATACGATGTTTCATTTGGATGTTACCAAAGGTAAATTAAAAATGTTGCTTTATCAGCGATCGTCGGATGTTTTTTTGGGCCTGCCGTTTAATATTGCTCAATATGCGATGTTGTTGCAAATGCTAGCCAAGGTAACTGGCCTAGAAGCCCGTGAATTGGTCGTTTCGATTGGTAATGCGCATTTGTATACAAATCACCTTGAACAGGCCAAGGAGCAGATGCAGCGAGTCCCTATGAAGTTTCCTCGGCTGTCGATTGTTGGTGATGTGGATGATATTGATAGTTTTACAATCGATAACTTTGAACTGACTGGGTACGAGGCTCACCCACACATTAAAGCCCCGCTTGTTATTTTATAAGTTTACGGTATGTATCAGCGTGGTTTTTACACATAATATCGAGTGTAAATCTGGCTTCAAAGTCGTTTCGGCAACTTTTACGGTTGATTGAATCAATGTTGGCGATAGCTTGACTTAATTTTTGGGCTGTATCAGCGTCTAATTCGGACTTATCAACTAAAATACCGTTTGTCTTTGTAATAATTTCAGGAATTGCGCCACTGGCAAGTCCAATAATTGGCGTTCCGCTGGCCAGCGATTCAATCATGACCATTCCAAATGGTTCATCAAAAGTTGAAGGTATGATTAAGGCTTTGGCGTTGCCTAAAAACTCATTTTTTTGCTTTAAGTCTGATATAAAGCCGACGTATTCTATGGTATCACTCAATTTGGGTAGTATTTGTTTTTGCCAATAGGTGTCTTTTTCGGTGTCAGAATAGTGCTTGCCGGCGATTTTTAATTTTAATGGTTTGGCGGCTGTTTGGTTGTAAACATTTACCGCTTCAATTGCTAAATGTAACCCCTTAGGCTGAACAATTCGCCCCAAAAATGCAATGTAATCACGTTCGTTGGCGTCTGTATAGGGCGTAAAATCATTAGGATTTAGACCATGATAGATATTTTCGACCCAATTGGTGCCTTGGGGCATGGTTTTTCGTTGTGACAGTGACAATGACAGCCAATTAAGCTGTGAATATTTAGGAAACACACTCTTATATCTGGCCATAAAATTAAATGGATCGTG